>DAIDJI010000975.1 GCA_027451455.1 Planctomycetales bacterium
ACGCCGGAGTACACCCACAGCGTGCCTGCGGTGCTCAAGAACGCCATCGACAGCGTGTTCGCGAGCTACGCCTTCCGCAACAAGCCCGCCGGCTTCGTGGGGTACAGCAGCGGCATCGCGGCCGGCGCCCGTGTCATCCCGGATCGGCCAGCGGAACAATCCTCGGTCGCTGTAGGTGAAGAGATTCCGGCCCTCGCGATCGAAGAGGACTGTCATGCAGTATCCCGTATCGAGCCGCGCCAGCAATCGGCCGCCTCGTCCTTCATGAACGTAGGTGGTCTCCTCGGTCGCCATCGCGATGAGCCGGCCGTCGGGGCTGAAGCGACACTCGTGGATCAGGCCCCGTTGCGCCTGCTCCGTCCGGTTGCCGATCAGGCTGGGATTCAGGGTGATCCGCTCCTGTTCGTGGGCGATCTCCCAGATGTCGAGGTTCGAGCCATCGTAGATCGCCAGCTGTCGGCCGTCGGCCGAAAACCTGGCAGCCCTTCCGATCGAGGCGGTGACCAGCAACCGTCCCAGGGCCGCATCCCAGACCTGCGCCGGGCCGCTATAGCTCGTGACGAGGAGCAATGGGCCCGCCGGGGCAAAGAAGCAATGTTCGGCCCCTCCCATATCCTCGTGGAGCACGGAGATCAGGGTCCCGCGGTTTACATCCCGGATGAAGACCCGGCCGTCGTGGTTGCCGATGGCCAGGAGCCGGCCATCCTGGCTCCAGACAATCGTGCCGTCCCCCACGTCCGCCGACCAGGTGGTGAGGACATGCCCCGTCTCCAGGTCGAGGATCACGACCCTGGGAGGCCCCGACGAGGCCGCGTTGACCGCGATCCGCCGGCCCTCGGGGTCGAGACGGGCCACGGCGGGGACAAAATCGAGCGAGAGGCGCCTTGTCTCCCGCCCTTCGACCAGATCCCAGATGGCGAGGACCTTCTCGTTCGGCCTGTAGATGAGCCGTCGGCCGTCGGGGTGGAAGGACGGATCGTGGCCTCGCTGGCGAAAGACCCGCTCCCCTCGATCGAGCTGCCAGATGTCGTAGAGTTGCCCGCCGCCGGTTTGATCGTAGCCGACCAGAAGGTATCGGCCGTTGGGGCTGAAAACCGGCCAGGCCCACCAGATGTCCGGCCCGGGGCGAGGGATCCGGAAGAGCTCCCGGTCGTCGGCCATCGATCGGACGACGGCCTGTCCACCGACGCCCGCCCTGGCGAGCGGCTCGGTGAGCGCATACCGTTCGAGCGCGGCATCCCAGACGATCGCCGCCACCGGCCCGATCTCGCGACGCCGGATGAGCCGCAAGTCGGTCAGCCCCATCGCGGTGATCGCCCGGTCGCGCAGCTCGGGCAGGAGGGCACGTCCATCCGGGTGCCCAAGTAGCGAGGAGGCGGCCTTGCCGAGCCGGTCGAGACTGTCGAACCGCTGGCCGATCTGACCGGTGCGCTGGAGCGCCGACCCCTCGGCCAGGTAGGCCTTGCCCAGGTTCAGGCGATCCTGTCGCTCGGCCTTCTCGGCGCGGGCGAGGTTCGCCTTTGTCTGGAATTGCTCGATCTCGAGTTGATGGAGCTGATGGCGGTAGGTCCATGCGGCGATCGGCGCGGCGACAGCCACGAAGACGATCAGAGCGGCGGCCGTGATCGTGGCGGCGGCCAGGGTCTGGTTGCGTTTGCACCAGCGCCAGAGCCGCTCGTAGGCCGGGACGGGCCGGGACCGGATCGGCCGCCCTTCCAGGAACCGTCGGAGCTCGTCGCGGAGCTCGCTCGCGGCGGCGAACCGGTCGTCGGCCTCCTTGGCCATCGCCCGAAGCACGAGCGTTTCCAGGTCGCGGGGGATGCGGCGGTCGTGCTCGCGGAGGGGAACCGGCGGCCGGTGCGTGATCTCGTCGATGAGCCGGATCTGGTCGCGCTCGTCGAACGCGGGCCGGAGCGCCAGCATTTCGTAGAGCGTCGCCCCGAGCGACCAGACGTCGGCTCGTGCGTCGACCTTCGCCGCCGAGCGCATCTGCTCGGGCGCCATGTAGAGGGGCGATCCGAAGACCGCCTTCGTGCTCGTCGCGCTCATATC
>DAIDJI010000976.1 GCA_027451455.1 Planctomycetales bacterium
TGGGGGACCTGGCTCCACGGGAGGCCCCTTCCGGGGTCGGGCTCCCGGGGGAGGTCGAGGACGCGCTCACCGACGATGTTGCGCTGGATGTTCGACATGCCGCCGGCGATCGTGCCGGACGGGCTCACCCGGTGTCGCGACGCCTTCAATGAAGTCTGCGCGCGGGAGTATTCCGATCCCGGGTTCGGGGCGGTCCACCTACTCACGGTCGACGCCTACGCCTTGCAGCACTCGGAGGAGCACGGCCCTCGGTCGAACGCCTTCCATCTTTCGAGGCTCGGCCGGCTGCTGGAACGGGGCGAGAGCCCGGCGATCGGCCGTCGCCCGACCCGCGCGGCCGGCAAGGCGCTGGAGTCGCGCTATCGGGGCTTCCCGGAACTGGAGGCGCCGGCGTTCCGGGGAGCCCTTACCATCGCCGACGTCCACGGAGCCGACGATCCCGAAGACCACGCCCGGCGGGTCTGGGCCTGGGCCCTGTCGGTCTGGGAAGCGTACCGCCCGCATCAGCGATGGGCCCGTGCGAGCGTCGAGTCGGGCTCCTGACGCCCGACGGAAGTCCCTGGCTGCCTGGATGTTGCCGGAACGCAACATCCAGGGCCTTCCTTGAGTTTGGACGTCGGACCTGTCCGCTTCCGGCTCGTTATTTGCCCGGTATCCGGATGTGGGACGGCCATTCGACCGGACTCCCCACTTCCTTCCCTTTCCAGGTCGTGAATTCCGGCTCGCCCAGGCGCCTCAAACGGTCATCGGCCGTCCTCATCGGGGTGCGCAGGCGGCCGGCGATAGGCGATCCCAGGAGATACGTCCGGCTGATTGCCTTTGCGTCGCGCCTGGTGATCAGGGGCGATGGGGCCGATCGGTCCCGGACGATCCCGCTTCCACATCGGAGATCAACCATGAGGATCATCGAAGGATATGGCCGTCCCGCACGCCGACCGCGGCCGAAGGCCCGTTGGACTCGATTCGAATTCCTGCCCGGGACGATTGGCCTGGAGGATCGGACGCTGCTGAGCACCCTGACTGTGGTCAACGACGGGTCGAGCGGGCCCGGTTCGCTCGCTCAGGAGATCTCGATCGCGGGCGCGGGCGATCGGATCGCGTTCGCACCTGGGCTCTCGGGTCAGGCGATCCATCTCTCGTCGCCGCTCACCATGCAAGGCGGAGTGAGCTTCGACGGAGCCCGGGCGCCTGGCCTGACGATTGTAGGTAGCTCGGGCGTGGCGATCGTTGACCAGGGCGGCAACCTGGTGCTCGACAACCTGACGATCGCGGGGAGCGTTCAGGTCGCGGGCGGGATTGCGGTGGTCCACGACACGAGGATTACCGGCGGGATCGCTGCGCAGGGGGGCGGGATCTCGGTCGTCGGCGGCAACCTCGAGATCAATCACAGCACCATCTCCGACAACACGGCGATCCAGGGGGGCGGGATCTACGTCAGCGGTGGGAACCTCCAGATCAATCATTCCGAGATCGTCGATAACACGGCGGTCGGGGTTGCGGGTGGTGCCGGGTCGCCGGGCGGCGACGCGATGGGCGGCGGCCTGTATTTCGCCGGCTTTAACATGGAGATCAACCACACCGTATTCGTCGGAGACAGGGCGATCGGCGGCCAGGGCGGGAACGGGGCGGTTTCTTCATCGGTGTCGACGCCCGGCCAGAACGGCGGCCCCGGGGGCACCGGGATGGGAGGTGGAATCTTCGTCGCCTCGGCTCAGATGGTGAACCTCGACCAGGACACGTTCTCGGAGGATCGTGCGATCGGCGGGGCCGGCGGGACCGGCGGGGCGGGTGAGGCGGGCGC
Organism: Planctomycetales bacterium; assembly: GCA_027451455.1. GTDB lineage: Bacteria > Planctomycetota > Planctomycetia > Isosphaerales > Isosphaeraceae > JAKAUH01. The sequence continues at coordinate 1,802 of DAIDJI010000976.1, forward strand.
AGTCGGCGCCAATGGAACCAACGGCGCACCGGGCGGTTCGGCGGGTGCGAATGGAGCACCCGGGACAAATGGAGGCGATGGCGGCCCTGGCGGCCCAGCCGGCAACGGCGGTAATGGCGGGCTCGGTGAGGGAGGCGGGCTCTTCATCGCCTCGGGGACCGTCCACGTCAATCACGTCGGGCTGATCCACGACATCGCCCAGGGCGGCGCCGGGGGCGCCGGCGGGATCGGCGGATCGGGCGGGCCGGGTG
>DAIDJI010000977.1 GCA_027451455.1 Planctomycetales bacterium
CGGCCAGCGACGCCAGCCCGACCATCGCCGCGGCACCCTTGAGGCTATGAGCCGCGCGGAACGTCCGGTCGAGGTGCGCGCGGTCGCCTTGTCGGCGCTCCAGGTCCATCAGCCCTTCTTCCAGGCCGATGAGAAGCTCGCGCGCCTCCTCGTAGAACATCTCCCGGAATCGGTCGTCCGAGCTGCCCGACAAGGCGTCCACCCCCTCCCGCCGACGAGCCCCAATCTCGGATCCAGGCGACCGCCCAACCGGCGATGGCCTCGTCCCCTTTTTTCGAATCTTCACCAGTCTACATTGCGGCCCGCAAACTTGCACGAATTGGCTCGACTTGAAGACGGACGTCCGCCGCTCACCGCGGCAGGAGCCGCCGAATCCATCGTCTCAGGTTCTCCGGTGCGATCGGCTTGACCAGCCATCCGGTGATTCCCTGCCGAACCTCCGGGTCGTACTCCGTCGGCTGGTGGCTCGAAAGCACCAGAACCGGCAAGAATCGGTGCATCGGCAGGTCGCGCACAGCGGCCACCAGTCCCAGCCCGTCGAGGTTCGGCATTTCCAGATCGGTCAGCAGGAGGTCGCACGGCGTCTCCTTCAAAACCGAGAGCGCAGCCTCGCCATCGGCGACGGAGATGACCTTCAGCTCCGGGTCACTGAGCTGCTCGGCCACCCACCGGCGCACCGAGGCGCTGTCATCAGCATGCACGATCGTCTTGCTCATGACGTTCTCAGGGACTCGACTCGGCACGGCTCTGCTCAGGCAGGCGGCCTTCCGGTGGCCGGTCACGGGGCGGGACTCACTCCTCAACCGATCGCAGCCAGTCCTCCAGCCCGTATCGACGGGCCAGCTCGGTACAGGCGGCCGGAACGTGGACGATCCGGACCTCCCGATCCTCAAGCCGGCCCTCCTTGACGCAGGAGATCAGGAGCTGCAACCCGGCGATGTCCCACGGGCCCGAGTCGCTCAGGTCGAGTCGAATCGGTGGCTCCCCCTCGGCAAGGGCCATCCGCAAATTCTCGCGGACGGTCGCCACCTCGTAGAGGGTGACCGGGCCGGTGACGAAATGCGAATGGCCTTCCGACAGCTCCACGCCTCAGGGCTCCTCGGCGATGGACCGGGGGACATCGACACAACTTCCACCGGCATTCTATCACGCCCGGCGCGGGTTGGGGAGCATCCCCGAGAATCGGAGGTCAGCCGGCCGGATACTGAAGCACGATGATGTTGATGTCGTCGGCCGGGGTCCCCGGCGAGGTGTGCTGCTTCAGCGCAGCGTCGACCTGGTCGAGGATCTGGGTCGGGTCGGAACCGTGGTGGCTCTGAAGCACCGTCTTGAGCCGTTCCTCGCCGAAGAGGACGTCGGAGGGATCCATCGCGTCGGTCAGTCCATCCGTATAGATCACCAGCGACTCGCCCGGCTCCAGTCGATCCGAGGCGCCCGCCGTCCCGTCGACCATCCCGATCCCGAGCATCCCCGGGTTGGAGGGCAGTGTCCTCGGCCCGTTCGGCCCGACGACGATCCCAGGAGGGTGGCCGACCCCGGCGTATCGGAGCAGGCCCGTCTCCTCGTCTGCGATCAGGTAAAACCCGGTGCAAAAATACCCCTCGGGGAAATATTGCTCGGTCGCGACGTCCAGTCCGGCGAGCAGCTCACCCGGCTCCAGTACCGCGATCGAGAGCGGGGCCGCCAGCGCCTTGACCATCCCCGAGAGCATCGCCGAGTTCACTCCGTGTCCGGAGACGTCGGCCACCAGGATGCCCAGCCGGCTGTTGTCCAGCCGATAAATGTCGTAGACATCGCCGCCGAGCTGGTTGGCCGGGGTGTACCGGATCGCCAGCCGGAGCACCCCACGCGGCTTGGGCGGCCGGGGCATCATCGCAAGCTGGACCTTCCGAGCCAGGTCCAGCTCGAACGTCAGCTTCTTGTGGGCTGCCGCGAGCAGACGGTTCTGCTCCGCCAGATCGCGACGGAGGTCGGCGATCCGAAGGTGGGCCTCAATCCGCTTGAACATCTCGCGGAAGTCGTCGAGACTCTTGGGCTTGAGGATGTAAT
>DAIDJI010000978.1 GCA_027451455.1 Planctomycetales bacterium
CGCATTTTTTTCGAGATTTCTCGCTGAACGCCACCACGAACCGCCCCACGACGCCGAAGGCGTCGCACAACACAGCCCGGGGTCGCGCAGCGCACCCTGGGATGGGAGGGCTCGCTCCTGGTCGAACCTCGAGCTTCGAGGCACCGTACATCCCCACGACGCCGAAGGCGTCGCACAACACAGCCCGGGGTCGCGCAGCGCACCCCGGGAATCGGTGCGCAAGACCGCGCCCATTTCGGTCGAACCCCGACGGGGTTCCCCATCCCGCGGCCTCAGATGCGCCTCCGGATGGAGTGCGACCCAGTTGGGGTCGAGAGGAGGAAAGGAAGGATTTGACGCGGCGCCCGATTCCCGGGGTGCGCCTGCGGCGACCCCGGGCTGTGCTGTGCGACCCCGTTGGGGTCGGGGAGGAAGCGCGGCGGTGCCTCATTCCCGGGGTGCGCCTGCGGCGACCCCGGGCTCTGATGTGCGACCCCGTTGGGGTCGGGGGGTAGGAGTGATGACCATGCACCCGGAACGCGGTGGGCGACCCGGTACCCGGGGTGCGCCTGCGGCGACCCCGGGCTGTGATGTGCGACCCCGTTGGGGTCGAGGAGGAAGCACGGCGATCGGTGATCACCCGGGCGATTCGAGAATCGATCCGCAGGACACCCCCCGAGAGAGGGATCGATCCGCCCGAGCCAGGTGGTGTTCGGCGAGAAGTCTCGAAAAAGACTACCATGTGGGTTTTGGGTCGGCGACCGCGGCACGCAGCGTGGAAAAAGGGGACAGCCACCGCACGGAAAATACCGGTGTGCGGGACATCGACCAGGCCGTCCCACCACATACCGGCCCCGCGGAGGTGGACGAATGCAGGACGTGATCGATCGGATCCCCGGCCACGAGAAACCCGGAAATCCGCCCACGATCTGCAAGGAATGCCGGTTTATCGTGAAAGCTGATGTGGCGGGTGATGCCTATTGCTCGAATCGCCGCTTCGCGATTCAGCCTGCCTACGATTATGTCACGGGGAAGATCCCGCCTGCGACGTGGCCATACTGCCGTGACATCAACACCGAAGGAAAATGCCCCGGCTTCGAGAAGCGACGGGGGTTCTCAACGTCCGACCTGATCTGTGGCGCTCTGGTCATTGCCGTCGCATCCACCGTGATCGTGCTCCTGGTGATGAAGTACTGGGTTTGAACGAAACCCCGGTCAGCTCGGACGGATTCGGACCCGAGTCAGGCTGAGAGCCTGACCTACGCGATCGGACGGACCCGGCAGTCGGCCCGGCTCTGTCCCGGCCAGGCTTTCCAGCCCGACTCCGATTCGCCTCCGCCCGATCCGTCCAAAGTAGGTCGGGCAGTCCTGCCCGACACGGGTCCGAATTCTCCCGATCCAACCGAAGTCGGTCAGGCTCTCAGCCTGACGCGGGTCCGCATCCGCCCGATCCGCCCGGACCGGTACGGAGTCAGGCGAGAAAGTCTGACCTACGTCGGACCTGTACGCCGGATTTCGACTCATCCGGCAGAAATCCGGAAAGATTTCCAAAAACCCGCATCAACGCCCCAATTGTTTCCTATAATATCCTTGTGAAGGTACAGGAGTTCTTCCGTTCTTGCGAGGCCGCGAGACGCTTCAATAAGCCATATCCCGAAGCGGGGACCATCCAGATGAGCACCGCGACCGCCGCAGCCAACCCCTCCGCGACTGCAAACGCAACTGCAACCGGGACGGGAAAGGCCACTTCCACGACAACCTCCGCATCCGCATTCAAAACCACCTCGGCGGCCCGGATCGAGGCCAACCGCCGCAATGCCCAGAAAAGCACCGGGCCCCGCACCCAGGCCGGCAAGGACCGCAGCCGGTTCAATGCCCTGCAACATGGCCTCCGCGCCAGCCTCCCTGTCCTGCCCGGCGAGGATGAGAGCATCCTCAGGAACCGCCTCGAATCGTGGACCATCACCCTCGAACCCCGCGACGAGGTCGAACGCTACCTCGTCGAGCGCGCCGTCAACGTCTCGATCCAGCTCGACCGCGCCGATCGCGCCTGGGCCGC
>DAIDJI010000979.1 GCA_027451455.1 Planctomycetales bacterium
GATCGCGGCGATGTACCAGGGGACCCGGCTGGGTGACCAGGAACTGCACGCTGAGATCGTGGACACCTCGGCGGCGGCGCGGTTCCCGACGTTCAGCGAGGCGCGGCACGTCGCCGATCGGGCCGAGTACGTTCCCGGGCTGCCGGTCCGGGTGGCGATCGATTGCGGACTCTCCCGGCACGTCGGGGCGCTGTTCTTCCAGGTCCGCGAGCGAGACGCGGGACCGTCGGGTGGGGGCGTCCGGCGGATCCTCTCGGTCTTCGGCGACTATTACGCCGTGGACCGCACCAGCGCCGACAACGCGACAGCCATCAAGGAGGTGGCCCACCGGCTCTGCGGCGGGCGGCTCGATCGGGTCTACCTCGACCCGGCTGCGACGGCCCGAAGTGGGATCGGCCCGGCGGCTCGGGGCGAGTTTGCCCGCGTCCTCGGCGACCGGATTACCGAGTGCTGGCCCGTCCATCGGGTGCTGGAGGGGCTCGATCAGGTCGAGATCCTGCTCGGGGCACCCCCACGCGATTCTGACCTCTGGATCCATCCTCGATGCCGATTCCTCATCGAGAGTTTTAAAACCTACCGACGCGCCGAGCGCGCCGGCGAGATCCTCGACGTCCCGGCCGATCCCCAGCACCCCGCCGAGGAGGCCATCGACTCGCTTCGAGGCGCCGTCCGAGCCGTCTTCCCCGAGGGACGCGTCGAGCCGGTCCCGCTCCGAACGCTTGACCTTCGGGACTGGTCGGTGCGGTGACACAACCGGACAGGAGCGGCCAGGACGCAGTTACCTCACGGATCGGAGAATCGGCGAGCGAAATGGGTACGAGAAGGGAATCCTTCCAGGAGACGGATGAGCAGGACCGTTTAGGTCCGACGGAATCATGGATGCCAAACACCCGACCGCCAAGGTTTGGTTGCGGCTGGGCGGCCGAAGCAGTAGGATCATTCTTCTGGCGCCGGACCTGATCCGGGCCCTCCTGCTTGCGCTGCGATTGCCGTGTCAGCCCCGCGTCTGGGTCGGGGCCTGATTTTCGAGCCAATTGAGGCTGGGATGTCCGCCCCCGACCCGCTCGACACCCGCGCCGGGGACGACGAGATCGAGGCTGAGGCCGAGGTTCGGTCCAGGGCCGAGACCAGGGCCGTTGAGCCGGCGGCGACGCTTGCCGATCCGCCCACCAACGTCGATCCGCCCGCTCCGGCGCGCGCGGAGGCCGAGGATCGGTTCCGAACCCTCGCCACGACCGAGGAGTGCGAGCCGATCGCCCCGTTTGAGAGGTTTGGCGACCGGCCGGTCCCTCGGGTGATCTCGGGGTACGAGCTGATTGAGAAGGTGGGTGTCGGCGGGATGGGCGAGGTCTGGCGGGCTCGCCAGCTCAAGCTCAACCGGATCGTCGCGCTGAAGATGGTCAAGGGCGGCGCGGTCGTCGGCCCCAAGGAGATGATCCGGTTTCTGGCCGAGGCCGAGTCGATCGCGGCGATTCGGCATCCCTATGTGGTTCAGGTGTTCGACTACGGCGAGGCGGGCGGCCGGCCGTTTCTGGTGATGGAGTACCTGTCGGGCGGGAGCCTGAACGACCGGATCCGTCAGGGTGGGCGCATGGTGCCCGACGAGGCGGCGCGACTGGTCTGCCAGTTGGCGACCGGGGTGCAGGCGGCCCACGACCAGCAGATCGTCCACCGCGATCTCAAGCCCGGCAACGTCCTCTTCGACGCCAATGGAGAACCGAAGCTGACCGACTTCGGCCTGGCGAAGCGAACAGGGGTCAGCGACCTGACGACGACGCAGGTCGTGATGGGAACGCCGGCTTACATGCCGCCCGAGCAGGCGCGGGGCGAGACAAAATTCGTCGGTCCGGCGGCCGACGTTTACTCGCTGGGAGTCATCCTCTACGAGTGCCTGACCGGGACCCGGCCGTTCGACGACGTTAGCCAGATCGGGCTCCTGCGGAAAGTGGCCGAGGACTTGCCCGACCGGCCCAGGAAGCGCGTGCCGGATCTCCCCCGTGACCTGGAACTGATCACAC
>DAIDJI010000980.1 GCA_027451455.1 Planctomycetales bacterium
GCCGGGGCGCCTGTTCGAGCGCGGCGACTTGTCCTGACGCCGATGGCCGTCGGTGCGACACTCCGGATTCAGGACTCGCTCCAGGAAGGCCGGTCCCGATTCTACGCCGAAATCACGAGAGTCCGGCAGGTCGTCGAGCTGAGTCGTGGCCCCTTGCCGTTGCTCTTCCTTTTCGACGAACTCTTCCACGGGACCAACTCGCATGACCGAACCGCTGGCGGCGAGGCCGTTCTTCGCGGTCTTATCGCCACCGGCGCGATCGGGATGGTGACCACCCACGACCTGAGCCTCGCCCGCATCTCGGACGCCCTCGCGCCCAGGGCCCGGAACGTCCACTTTGAGGACAGGCTCGTCGAAGGCGAGATGCGGTTCGACTATCGAATGCGCCCCGGTATCGTCGAGCACAGTAATGCCCTGGCCCTGATGCGAGCGATCGGGCTCGACGTCTGATTTATGAACGCCGCGATCGCGAACCCGTGGCGGTTACGGACAGGTCGAAGGAAGGCTCATTGGTTTTGTCCTTTACCACCTGATCGGTGAGGCCCGACGTCTTTGGGTCAGCATATTGAGCGCCCAGGACGTCAGGATTTCCTTTCTGGATCTTACGATCGGCGTCAAAAAGGCTGCCCTCTGATCGGCCGGCCCTGCTGGAAATTCCCACCTTGTAGCGGCCTTCCGGCATCCCCTCGACTCCTGGATACGCGTTCAGACGGAAGGTCCCGTCCGACCGAATCGGGCCGACGACCCGGAGCGGACCAGCCGTCGATTCGCCGGAAGAACTTTTGGCGTTGGAGGATTCCTCCAGTTCGTAGACGACATATCCCTCAGTGAGCGGCTTTCCCTTCAGGGTCACCTTCCCCTTGACGGGATAGACGGGAGGATGGCCCTGGTCCGCTCCGCAACCGAGCCAGGTCAACGCGACCACCGCGGCGGCGAGAGTGAGAGCGAGGCCACCTGGGGAACGGAGGCCGGGATGCCGGGGATTCATGAGTGTCTCGCTGTCCTCATCGGGCGCCGGGTGGAAAGGAGATTCATCGATCAATACGAATCCGCCGAGATGACCTCACCGCCGGCTGGGCTGATGAGCGCGACAAAGACCGATGGGGCGGTCGTCTGTCGGATAAAGTGGACCGAGCCATCGGCGAAGACGTGGTTGGCCCCGCCGGGATGGAAGGCGTACACCTCGTTGTTGCTGCTCCAGTTGGTGTGCTGGCGGCTGCCGTCGCCGTCGGTGTAGAACTCGCTGTTGTAGTCGGCCCAGCCCCAGCCCGAGCCTTCATTGGTGTAAATCGTGGTGCCACCCTCGCCAATACCCAGCGAGGCGGTTGGAGTGCCGTCGGGAATCAGGCGCCCATTCAGCCAGAATTGCGGACGCCCGGCGTCTTCCGAAACCATGATCGTGTTGGACGTCCCATCGGTGATCGAGGCGATTCGAGGGGCGACGTTACCGTGGAGGAGGCCGCGGGTGTCCACTCCCGCTGGATGGGGAACGTTATTGGCGGCCATCCAGGCCGAGGCCACGCCATCGTCGACCGCGTAATCGCCGGCGGCGAGATTCACCGACCAGTTCGAGCCGTAAAACACCTGCGAGAGGGCATCGGTGTAGGCGGCAGAACGAAAGCCGTCGGGAGCAGACGGGCAGACCATGAACTTGAGCTGCGTGCCCACCATGGTCGAGTTGACCGGACCGCTGAAGGGGACCGCAATGTTGTAGGCGTTGTAGATCGTGGACTGCTCGAAGTACGGCAGGCAGATCGTCACCCAGGTCTGAACGTCGATGGCGTTGTTGCAGACCTCGCCAACCTGCGATGGGCAGGGCGGCTCGTAATTGTCCGGTCCGACCACGCTCATGTTCGTCAGGTCGGCCGGCTGAAACGGGGGCCTGAGCAACGAGGTGCTGATCGCCCAGGTCGGCGGGAGGACCAGGCGCGAGTTCTCGAAGTTCATCATCGCCAGGCCGATTTGCTTCAGGTTGTTGATGCAGGAGGCCCGACGCGCCGCCTCACGCGCCGACTGG
>DAIDJI010000981.1 GCA_027451455.1 Planctomycetales bacterium
ACGATGTGAACGCGACCTGTCCCGCCCAACCCGGTCGCCTCGAATGCCGAGAGCGCCCGATCGGCCTGGAGACTCCCGTCGTAGGCGACGATGACCGGCCCCTCGGGCGCGGGCGACTCGGGAACAACGACGATGGGCCGGGGGGTATCCTTGAGAACGCGGCGAACGAGTCCCTCGTCGGGCAGGTCCTCGCGGGCTCTGAACTCGAAATGCGATCGCTGCGGGAGCAAAACCAGGTCGTGCGACCGGGCCCGGCGCGCGATCACCTCGTCGGGCGCGCCCTCGTCGACGACCTCCTCGTGCGTGATCCCGGCCGAGGCACATCGAGCGACGAACTCGGCGGCGAGCCGATCCGCGCGCCGGCGGGCCTCGTCCATCCGGTTCTCGTAGCCGAGGTAATACACGGGGTTGACCCCTGGCCGACCGCCGACCGGCCCCAGCGGCTCGATCGCCCGGATCCCCGGTTCATCGGCGATCGCCAGACCTGTCAGCGAGGCCCCAAATCGGCGTGCCCACCGGATTGCCAGCCCGGTCAGCACCTCGCCGTGTTCGGTCGTATCCAGCCCGACCAGGATGCCTCGCAGCATATCGCCATCCCCCGAACGCTCGACCCCTCGCCAGCCCCTGTCCCTTGCGACTATACTACCGCGGGTGTGGGTCTCCGTCGTGGGCGGTCCCGGCGAATCGTGGCCGAGGGTATCGAGTGAACGTCGCTCAGCGAGCGAACGGTCGTCGACGCATGACCCAGCCATCCGCGCGGAAGCTCAACCCCAGATGGCAGATTCCGGTAGAAAGACCCGCTCAAAAATCGAATACTTCCCATAAATCATAACCAATTACCAATTACCAATTACCAATTACCAATTACCAATTACCAATTACCAATTACCAATTACCAATTACCAAGAAAGTGCAAGCCAAACGCGAACGCCTGGCGAGGTTGTCGAGTGGTCTGGGGGTCCTGTCGCTCCTGGATCGAATGGCCGGGGCGCGGCCGGGGTTAACGGTTTTCACGTACCACCGAATCGCGGATCCGGCGTCGGATTCTTATTACGATCCGGTGATTTCCGCGACGGCCGAGGGCTTTCGTGCCCAGGTTCAGGAGATCGCTCGGCGATTCCGGGTCTTGACGCTCGACGAGGCGATCGACCGTCTTCGATCCGGCGACCACGCCGACCGCTCGGCCCTGATCACCTTCGACGACGGATACCGAGACAATTTCGAGACCGCCGCGCCGATCCTGCGCGAGCTGGGGCTTCCGGCGGCGTTCTTCCTGCCGACCGGGTTCCTCGACGAGCCGAGCCTTCCCTGGTGGGACGAGGTCGCCTGGATCGTCAAGCACGCGCCGGCGCGTCGTTGGGAAATCTCGCTTTCGGCCGGCGCCGCTCCGCTCGCGATCGACCTGATCGACGGCCCGCGCTCCGAGGCGATCCGGGCCCTCATCGCCGCGATTCTGGCGGAGACCGTCAAGGACGTGAAAAGCTTTCTGGCAACCCTCGCCGACCGGTCCGGCGTCGCTCCCGATTCCACCGCGATGGGCCGTGCGCTCTTCACCGACTGGGACCAGGTGCGCACCCTGACCGGCCCCGCGACGGGCCTCGCGATCGGCTCGCACGGCCGGACCCACCGGAAGCTCGCCACGCTCGACGACGAGGCCCAGCTCGACGAACTGGCCGGCTCGCGAGGCGTTCTTCGGGACCGGCTCGGGCGCGATGTCGATGCGATCGCCTATCCGTACGGTTGGCCGGGCGCCTTCAGCGAGTTGACGAAGACCTTGGCCGCCCGAGCAGGGTATCGCGTGGGGTTCGCGGCGATCGAGGGGATCAACCGCCCCGGCTCGACCGACCCGTTCGCGGTCCGCAGACTGAACGTCGGCTCGGGCGATTCGCCGACGCTGCTCCGCGCCCGATCGGCCCTCCACGCAACGCTCGGCCGCTCGTTCCTCTAAGCGAAGCGGATCACCGGCCCCATCGACCTGGCGAGGACCACCGCCGCTCAACCCGGCTCGTCTCGATG
>DAIDJI010000982.1 GCA_027451455.1 Planctomycetales bacterium
CCGCCAGTGCGACGAGGTGCGTCAGTCCTTGGGCGGGCCTCGTTGACGGTCAGCGGCCGGTTGCCGTACGGCTGGCCGTTCAGCGCGTCGATCGCGGCCTGGGCCTCGTCGTCATCGGACATCTCGACGAAGCCGAAACCCCGGCTCCGGCCACTGAATCGGTCCATCACCACCTGGGCGCTGATGACTGATCCATAGGCGCCGAAAAGCTCCAGCAGGTCGTCGCTCGTGGTCTCGTACGGCAGGTTGCCGACGTAGATATTCTTCGCCATGACCCGGTCTCTCGGTCTCTCGCTCGCTTTCTATCCCGTCGATCGAATCGCCGGCATTCGCCGATACTGTCCGGTCGACACCCATCCAGCCAATGCCACTATGTGAGTTCTCCCGCGGGAACTCAAGTGAATTCCTGCTATTTTCGGTGTCATCCGAAGAATCGCGGAAACCGCGAAATTGGAATCATGAAGAGGAACCACGAAAACCACGAAGGACACGAAAAGAAGAGATAAGGATCGCTCGATCAGCCCGGCGCGACGATCATTGGCCAGGCCCAGGGATCCTTTCTCTTTTTCGTGTCCTTGGTGTTTTCCGTGGTTCCTCTTCCATTCTTGATCGGTGGTGGATTTCGATCGCCGGTCAGGCGAGCAGGTCGTCGGCCCGGGGGAGCAGGGTGGCGAAGTCGAGCTTGTTGGGGCAGGCTTCGCGGGCGGCGTTGAGATCGGCGCCCTTCCAGTTGCGGGCTGCGGCCGAGAGGGCCGCGTACTGCCGGCGTGCCTCGGAGCGGTAGCCGTGATGCTCGTGATAGGTGAGGAACCGTGTCAGGTTCCCCAGTTCGGCTTCGGTGCCCGCGGCGTGGGAGCATCGGCCGTCGCACGAGGCGCACATCGTCGGCCCGGCGGCGATGCAGGCGTCGCGCAGGCGGTCGATCTCGGCGCGGGACATCGGCTTCTTGTAGCTTCGCGCCGCCGCGGTGTTTTCGCGGATCTGGTCGGTGTTCCGCATCGAGACGCAGACCGACGTGAACCGCTCGTCGCTCCAGATGGCGTGCAGGAGCGCCTGGTACGGCGTCTGCTTTTTCTCGGCCATCTCGGGGAGCCGGCGGGCGACCTCGTCGAGGTTCATGGTCCCGGCGACCTGCTTCATCGAGATCAGGCCGATCCCGGCCTTGTGGCAGGCGTCGAGCGCCCGGTTCATGGCGTCTTCCTGGGCGAGCCAGGGGTTACTCTGGAGCATGATCGCGTCGACGAACCCGCCCTGCACGGCCGCGTGGAGGATCTCCGGGCGCCTCGGGTGGTGGGTCGAGAACCCGACCAGCCGCGCCTTGCCCGACTTCCGGATCGCCTCGGCGGCTTCCTTGAACTCCTTGCTCCGGGGCCACTCGACCTCGGTGGCGAAGTCGTGGTCGCCCAGCGCGTGGATGAAGATCAGGTCGATATAGTCGGTTTTCAGCGCTTCGAGCCGCTTCTCGAGCTGCTCGACGAGCTGACCGGGGGAGCGGGGGTGGTCCTTGGTGACGAGGAAGAGTTCCTTGCGGGCACCCGGGTTGGCCTGGAGCCAGCGGGCGATCGCCGGCTCGCTGCCGTACGACTTGGCCGTGTCGATATAGCGGACGCCGTTGGCCCAGGCGAACCGGAGTAGCCGCTCGACGCCCGGGCTCCGCCACGTCCCGATGTTGAGCATCGAGACTTCAATACCGCTCTTGCCCAGCTTGCGCTTTGCCAGGACGGCCGAGTCGGTCGCTCGGTGCGCGCCCTCGGCCTGCGCCGGTGCTTGCCCACCGACGGCCTCGGGCCCGATGGCGGCCGCCGCGGCCAGTGCCCCGGCGCCCGCGCCCAGGAAGCTCCGGCGGTCCAGTTGACCTGTCCGATCCCGCTCTCGTTCTTGCATGGGACTCTCCTGGATCCTCGCCCGATCCATCGATCGGGCCTCGAAATGCGATCGCCTGGCTGTCGCGCTCAACCGACGTAAGCGTCACCGTAATCGATGCCATCGGTGGTGTCGATACCTGTACGTCCGGC
>DAIDJI010000983.1 GCA_027451455.1 Planctomycetales bacterium
AACCCCCTTTTTCGAGGGTCGATCGCCCCACGGATCAGACGGCGATCCGGTGGCGGCGAGGCTCAAACTGGAGCAGGAACCGGCCCGTTGCCGAGATCATCGCCACGTGGAAACCCGCTCCGGCATAGGCCTCGGCGCTCCGGGTGGCCTGCGAGAAATCGTTGAACGATCGGTGCATGTGAAAGGTCCCGTCACTCACCCGGAGCAGGACCGTCGGGCTATCAGAATGGGCCGGATTTCTCATGGTGTAAACCTCCTGGGGAATCGGGCCGCCTCGAAGCGGGCGAGGTTTCCCGGAGAACGTCGGAGCCTCTCGCTCTCTCGTCCTGAAGGGATATACGTCGCACTCCCGATCTTGTGGCACCGGTCGCGCATTTTTCTCCGACCGCGAGGGTTAGTCGCCCGCGGCTCGGGTGGTCGATCGCCTCGGATCGGGCACACCGTGGATGCGAGCGGGGTGCCCCGCATCGGCCGGCTCGACCACGATCGTGTTGGCGTTCCCCTGCCGATCGATCCTCTGAAGCCGGTGTCCCATCGAGGAAAGAGCCTCAAGCGTCGCCTTCGGCCAGTCGTGTCCTTCCAGGCTCATGACGTCGGGGAACCACTGGTGATGCGTCCGGGCCGCTGCCACTGCCGAGGCCGGATCCAACCCAAACTCGACCAGGTTCAGCACCACCCAGAGCGTCGTGTTGGGGATCGTCCGACCGCCTGGCGAGCCGGTGACAATCCGAACCCGCCCGTCCTTCAGCAGGAGGGTCGGTGTCTGGGAGCTAAGCATCCGCTTCCCGGGTGCCACCTGATTGGCAGGAGTCCCGATCCAGCCCCGGGCGTCGGTGTGTCCGGGACGCAGGTTGAAATCGCCCATCTCGTTGTTCAGCAGGAACCCCGCCCCCTCGACGACGCACTTCGCCCCGTACGAGTCCTCCAGCGTGTAGGTCATCGCCACGGCCCCGCCCCGTTCGTCGATCGTCGAGAAGTGCGTGGTGTGGTCGCCCTCGGCCGGCAGGATCGGGAAGTCGGCCAGCTCTGCGCTCGGGGTCGCTCGATCTCCGATCGTCCGGGCCAGTCCGTCGGCGAACGCCCGCGAGGTCAGCTCGCCGAGCGGGACTTCCACGAAATCGGGGTCGCCAAGCCGGGTTGCCCGGACGAAGTAGGCCCGACGCATCGCCTCGGCGACCCGGTGCAGCGTCCGGGGCGACTCGCGCCCGTCGGCCTTCAGATCGAAGCGTTCGAGGATGTTCAGCATCAGTCCAAGCGTCACGCCGCCCGAGCTCGCCGGCCCGGCACCGTAGACGTCGAACCCTCGGAACGTGGTGTGGACCGGCGGCCGAACCTTCGCCTCATACCTCTTCAGGTCGTCCCTCGTGATGTACCCGCCATGCTTCTCCATGTAGGTCGCGATCAGCTCGGCGGTCCGCCCCGTGTAAAACTCATCGGCTCCCCGGTCGGCGATCCTCTGGAGGGTCGCGGCCAGGTCGGGCTGGACGAGCCGGTCGCCAGCCTGCCAGGGCGATGCGTCGGCCTTGCCCAACGCGGCGACCGATTCCGGATAGTCGCCCATCCGGCCGAAGTCATTGCGGGATCGGGGGGATCGCTCGCCCTGTTGAGCGATCTGGCCGAGCTGGCTGTTCAGCCCATGGGCGAGGTCGGCGGTGATGACGAACCCTTCGCGGGCAAGCCGGATCGCGGGGCGGATCAGTTCGGCCCAGGGTCGCTTGCCCCATCGAGCGTGCGCGGTCGCGAGGCCGCGGACCGTTCCCGGGACGCCCGCCGCCCAGGCACCCGTTCGATAACGGGGCTTCGGCCGACCGTCAGGGCCGAGGTACATCGTTACCGTGGACGACCGCGGGGCCATCTCGCGGAAGTCGACGCTCACCACTTCCTTTCGGTCGGGAAGATAGGCGACCAGGAAGCCGCCGCCGCCGATGTTGCCGGCCTCGGGGAGCGTGACGGCCAGGGCGAAGGCGGTGGCGACCGCCGCGTCGACGGCGTTCCCGCCGGCACGGAGGGCCT
>DAIDJI010000984.1 GCA_027451455.1 Planctomycetales bacterium
GTCGAGCACCGGACCGGTCTCCTCCAGCGCGGTCCTTCCAGCGGATGGGCTCCGCTCGACGAGCGGACCGACCCAACACTCGACTTCCAGGGCTGGGACCAGGTCGCCGATCGCATCCGGGGGCTTGGCCTGGTGAACGACCCGGGGAGTTTCCTCTTCACGCGATACTGGTATCAGAGTGCCCAGATTGCCTTTGCCCTGGGCGGCGAGCGTCCGGTGCTTTGCTACAACTCCGATGACCCTCGCGGGTTCGCCTTCTGGAGTCGGCCCGACGACTGGATCGGCCACGATGGAGTGCTGGTGATGGTCGGCAACGAGCCCGACGCCATCCCTCGCTATTTCCGCCGATGGTTCGCGACGGTCGAGCCCGCCTCGGAATTCTGGGTGGAGCGTCACGGTAAGCCGGTTCGTCGCATTCGGCTCTATCGGTGCCGGCATCAACGCCTGGCTTACCCTTACGACATCGATCGACCCCGCCAACTCTCGCAACGCTCCCAGGCGGCATCCCCGGGAAATCGAGCCATTCGCTAAGGTCTTCCCAGGTGGACCGGCCATGGCCGCAGTGGACGGGTTCGAGGAAGCCTCCCTCAGAAGAGAAGCTTACCTCGGCGCTGGAAGGGGAAGGAATTCACCAGGAATGGGGGTGTCCGCAGCAGGACCTTCACGGCGCCGAACGAGCCGAGGCCCGAGATCTGGCCGATCTGAGTCTGTCCGGTCCCTCCGCGGAAGGCCCTGACGTGGCCGGAGAGGGTTGTCCGATCAGGGACCATTCCGACGAGGTTGAGCGAGAGGCCGTTGCCGGAGGCGTCCAGCACCTGCTGCAAGTAGCCCCTGCCGTTCACCGCGAGTCGGACGAGGTTGCGGTGGCCGTCGATGTATCGGAGTTTCCTACCCTGGGCGAAGAGAGCCACGTAATCCGAGCCCGGATTACCATTCCCGTTGCCATCGAGAAGATTACCGGCCAGATCCTTGATGCCTGAGGGACCGGTGCCAATCACCTGAATCCGGTCGTATTGCCCGGACGGGATGGGCGAGGCCGGTACGATCGTCACCGTGAATGTCGAGGGATTGTAGGCGAGGGATGCGATCGGAATCGGCTGGCCGCTGGTTGTGGTGGTCAGGAGATAGTCGGCCGCGTTGGTGGCGTCTTGGGGATCCAGCGGGGCCGTGAATTGCAGGGCGAGGCTGCTGATCCAATTCTGCGATCCGGTCCAGGAGAGACCGCTGATCCTCGGCGGAGTGATGTCGGGATTGGCGTCTTGAATCAGGAGTTGCGTCGTGGTCGTCGGACCGAGCCAGGCGCCGCCGGTTGGTGAGTCGATGGTGAGTGTCAGGTGGGTGTCGTGGTTCAGGTAGGGGTTGTTCAGCACCGGGACGACGATCGAGCTGCTCCACTGGCCGGGGCCGAGAGTCAGTGTCCCGAAGGTCGGCGTGAAGTCGAGGCCCGGCGTGGCGTCGATCGGCGTGGTCTGGTAGTGGATCGTCACCGTTCCGGCGGCCCCGAAGAGGCGAGCGACCGGGAAGACCGCCATCCCGGAGAGGTCGGTGACCTGGAGGCTCTGAGTTCTGAGCTCGATCGCGCCGGGAGACTCGACGACGTGAGCCGTGGCCGAGGAGGAGCCGGGCTGGAGGTTGTACTCGTCGGCGGCGACCGAGGCCGTCAGGGTGTAGGCGCCCGGGTTGACCGCGAGCTCCTGGAGCGCGATGCTCGCCGAGGCACCCGGGCCCAGGTCGCCGAGGCGGGCGAAGGACTGGTTGGTCACCATCGCCGAGAGGCCCTGGGTCGGCGAGGCGTTGAGGAATTGCAGGCCGTTGAGACTCGGGAAGTCGACCACCACGCCGGTCGCGGTCGTCGTCCCCGTATTCGTCACCGAGGCGGTGAAGGTGACGACCTGGCCGGTCTGGACGACCTGCGGTGGGGTCGCCATCGCAATCGCGACCGAGACCGAGGGGGCAACCGGGACCACGAGGTTGGCCGCGTTATTCGAGGTCGTCGGGT
>DAIDJI010000985.1 GCA_027451455.1 Planctomycetales bacterium
CGTCGGTCCGGGATCATGGCTCCTCCGCGAGCATCTCGTTCAGGCGCTTCACGGCGCGCACCCAGAGCATCCGAACGGCGCTGGTCGAACGCTCCATCCGGGTCGCGACCGCCTCGAGCGAGTGGTGTTCAAGGGTCCGCAACACGAAGGCCTTCCGGTAGTCCGGCGGCAATTGATCGATGGCGTCCGCCAGGAGCACCGATCGTTCGCGACGCCCGGCCGCCTCGCTCGGCGAGGGGAACCGAGAGGCGAGCGCCTGCTGCACGGCGAGACTGGGTTGATCGAGGAGTTGCTCGAGGGACACCTGCCGGTGGTGATCGCGAGACAGACGGCGATGGTGCTTGACCTGATTCAAGAGGCTCCGAACCAGGACCTGCCGGAGCCAGGCCAGCAGCTCGCGCTCGCTCATGCCGCCGAACTGCTCGAAGTCGCGGTGGGCTTTCAGGAAGGTTTCCTGGACCAGGTCCGAGGCATCGAGCCGGGAGCGGAGTGCCCCCCCGATCAGCGAGCGAGCCACGAGCCGCAAGTAATCGCGATAGAGTTCCAGCAGGGCTCCCCGGGCAGCGGCGTTGCCCTGACGCGCCTGCTCGATCAAGAGATGGGGCCGAGGCTCCTCGTGCGCCATGACCATGGTTCCCGTGATCGCCCCGAGAGCCGGGATGTGACCGGTAGCGAACCCCTCGCCAGCCGCATACAGGGACGCAGCCGTTTCGATCGAACTGGATGCCGACTCACGGCATGGAAGCCTCACACGAGAATCGATTCTCGCACCCGGGATTTCTGGAGGCAAGTAGGTCGGGGTTCTGGCCGTCGCCCGTTGAACAGCCGGTCGCTCGATCGATTCGAACAACCTTCAGAGATGTTGTGTGATCACCGAATCCCCGGCTTATCAATAAAGCAATTCTAGCGCAAACAATAGTTGGAATGGCATCGCCCGGCCGCCTTAGCGGCCGATGCTCTGAAGGTAGCGAAAAAGGTCGCGAATCTGGGGCTCGGTCAGGCGGTCGAGCAGTCCCTCGGGCATCAGCGAGACATCCGACGGCCGGGCCTCCTCGATCGCCTCGCGCGGGAGGACGGTCTTTTGCCGGCTTGCATCGAGCAGGGTGAGGGTCCGATCGTCCTCGTCAACGACCAGGCCGTTGAGAACGCGGCCGTCGCGAACCGCGATCGCCTGGGCCTGGTATTCCTTGCGGACGAAGGCGCTCGGGTCGACAAGGCTGGTCAGAAGGAAGTCGAGGTTGCCGCGGTCGGCGCCGGTGAGGTCTGGACCGATCGATTCTCCCTCGCCAAAGAGCTTGTGGCAGACGGCACAGTTGGCCAGAAAGATCGGACGCCCGCGTTCGGCGTTCCCCTTGTCGCCCTCGGGGAGCAGACCGCGAACCTCGGCGATCCGTCGAACCTTCTCGGCCGACCCCGCGCGCGGGACCTTCCCCCAGGCGGCTTCGAGCCGGGCGAGCGTCGGCGGATCGGCTCGTCGGGCGATGAGCTGCACCTGCCCGGCCGTCAGATCCTTCGCGGCGACCTTGCGTTGCTCGATCGCGTCGAGCAGAGCGAGAGTCCACTCGCGTCGGGTCGCCAGGAGCCCGAGAATCCGATCGCGCACGGCAGGGCTCGCCGTCGGATAACGCTCCAGGAGCGGACCAGCCATGGCAGGTTCTGCGTATTCCCCGAGCGCCGAAACCGCGGCAAGCTGGATGGACGAAATCGAATCCTTGAGAAGAATATGTACGAGAATATCACGATTCTTTGGAGTCGCGAGTTCGCCGAGCAGTTCGATCATGGCGGTTCGCGAGGCGGTGGGACGTCGAGGATCCTGGGCGATCTCCTGGACAGCCTTGATGGCTTCCGGCGTTCCGAGCCGGGCAAACACGCGAAAACGGAGGTCATCCGGGGTGCCAGGAGTCTCGTGGAGTCCCGTGGAGTACCATTTGGGAACCTGGCCGGGCTTCCTGCCGCGGAGCCCCTGTTCCATCCCGGCGAGAACGCGAGTGATGGCCT
>DAIDJI010000986.1 GCA_027451455.1 Planctomycetales bacterium
AAGGAGGGCGTCGGCCAGGTGGTCTGCGCCGTTGAACGTGGGGATGGCGACGGTGATCGGGAGATCGGGCATCTTGGCCTCAGCCCTGGGCCTGTTCGCCGATCGAGCGGAGGGTCTCCCAGGTGAAGATCCCTGACGAGTGGCCGTCGTTCCAGGCGAACTGTACGGCGTAGGTGCCGACGTTCTCCATCCCAACGAGCTTTAGGTCCGACCGGATCGAGGCGGGGTCGAGAATGCGTTCGCCAGTCCACTCGTCTCGACACGACGCGCACGGGCATTGGCTCCGGATCGCCCGGTAGTACGCTCGATCGACCCGGCCGTCCGGCCAGGAGATTTCAAGGACCTGCTCGGCCTGGAGGGCCCGGATGTTGCTCGGAGGGTCGGTCATCGAATCTGGCTCGCAGTGGGAAGATCAGGGGGCGAGATCGGTCAGTTTGTGCGTCTAGATAATTATAGTACAATATAAAGAATTTGCCGATGAATAACGGATCGGCGTCCCGCAGATCAACGACTCTCTGGATCGCCTCGTTGGGTTTGCCTGCCTCAATTGAATCCGGCTTCCGCTTCGAACTACCAGGAGCAACCTGAGCGGCTCCTGGACCGGCGGCAGGTCAGTTGGGAACGCTCCGACTCGGGCCAAATCCTCCTGTATCCGGCCCACAGCCTCCAGTTAAGCCGGGTCGGATTGCAGCCCGCGGACCTCGGCACGGTATCGCTGCGATGCTGCAGCGATTCGCCGGAACCAGTTCGGGTCCGGCCTAGACCCGCTTTGCGCCGCCGAGCACTGGTTAGTAGACCAGACCGTCGTCCGCGACGATAAACTCGTAGTCGGGCCCCTCGTCGAACGAGCCACGGGTTATCACATTGCCAGCGGGTTGGTCTGACACCAAGCGGACCTATATCCCCCCGAGCAGATTCGAAGTCCGACAACAAAGGAACCGCAGCCTTACTTAGAACTCGTTTAACAACCTCAGGAACTCTCTCAAGTCGGTCGGTTATTGGATCATAACAGTACGCCATCTGACGCCTCAGTTCGAGGGCTTCCAGGCGGGCTGATGGGGATTGCGAGGCCCAGAATGCCTTATTCGGAGGCATCGGCGTCTTGAAGCGACAGCACGGAAAACGCCGACCTTTCAATCCGAGCAGACCGGAGCAACAAATTGAATTCGGGTCAAGCCGTCGGAGAAAAGACGTTTCTCATGATTCGCCTCACCTGACAAAATCGTGTTGAGCCCAAGTATTATACCAGAGAGGGAGCCGATGAGGAACGCGAGCTGAGCACGGTCGGGAAGTTCGGGAGGTTACAGCGCGATATTCCTCCAGGGGCCGGATGGTCGGTCTCGGCGAGAATTCCTCATTCCTCCATTCCCCTTTCGCCCGGTCGACCGGCCCGGTTTTTGCTCTTCCCATGCCCCGGTTTCTGCATACTCTGGAGCCAGGCCGGAAGGGGACGCGTTGCGAACGGTCGCCGGCTGCTTCTTCCTTGTCGATGCTTCCGGACATGTCCAGGGTGATTGTTGGTGGTCGATCGTTCTATTACGAGGAGATCGGGACGGAGGGTCCGCCGCTGGTGTTCCTCAGTGGGATGGGCGGCGATCACCGGGCGTTCAGCCGGACACAACGGCATTTCGCTCCTCGGTTCCGAACGCTGAGCTTCGATGCGCGCGACGCTGGGCGGAGCGATCGAGCCGATGCGCCTTACTCGACCGCTGAGATGGCCGACGACGTCGCCGGCTGGCTCGACGCGATCGCCGCAACGCCTGCCCACGTGGTCGGGCAGTCGCTCGGCGGCTTGTTGGCGCAGGAGTTGGCGATCCGGCACCCGGGGATGGTGCGAAGCCTGGTCCTGGTCTCGACTCACCTGGGAGGCGATGACTGGCGGCGGGCCGTGCTGGATTCGTGGGTCATTCTCCGCCGGACGCTCGAGCCCGGCCCGTTCACCCGGGCAGTGCTCCCCTGGCTGGTCTCTCCGGCCTTTTACCGCGATCCAGGGCAG
>DAIDJI010000987.1 GCA_027451455.1 Planctomycetales bacterium
AACCGGCCAGGCGGCGACGCTGGAGGCTCCCAGCGCGAGTCCGGCGAGGAGCATTGTGGTCAGTCCCGCCGCGGCCCATCGGCCGCCGGGTGTGGCGAGTCCGGGCACGCCGGCGATCGCGACGGCCGCGGCGAACGCCCAGCAGAACAGGGGACCGGCCATCATCCCCACCAGGAAGGAGCCGGCCGCGAGCAGGATCACCATGAGAGCGACCAGGCTTCCCAGCCCAGAGGTTCCGAGCCGGTCGCTGAGGCTCTCCCGACTCCCTCGGGGAGCCAGGACGTGAAGCAGGAGGGCCAGCCCGATCGGCATCGCCATCGAGGCCATCGCCAGCATCGCGCCGGGACCGCCCATCATGGTCCCGATCAAAAACGGTTGCTCGGGGACCGCACCAATCTTCTCGACGACCGGCCTGGTTTGCCCCTTGCGAGGTGGATCGAGGCGACGGAGTGCCGAGGGACCGGGCGAGGTGGCGAGGTCGTCGAGCGTGGGCGCCCATTTCGGTCCTCGGCCCGGGTCGATGAAGCCGAGGAGACCCTCCGAGCCGCCGCCGAGTTGCACGACCGCGACCGCTGTGTTGAGCAAGAAGACGGCCAGGACGCTACCGGCGAGCAAGTAGAGTCGTCGACGTCGGTCGACGAAGTGGGAGACGGTCCAGAAGACCGCCAGGCACGCGGCGGCTCCGACGAGCCATCGGAGCGTCGCGGCGCGGTCGAGAGTCGCGGGCGACCGGATCTGGGCCGGCTCGATCGGCTCGGCGGAGGGGTCGTCTTCCTGGACGAGTCGCGACCAGGTTCCGGTCGCCCAGACCTCCTGGGCCACCGGCGAGAGCCGACGCGCGATGGGCGAGGGAAGCGGAAGAAGCTGGGTCACGCCGAGGGCCAGGGCGAGCAGGCCGAGGAGGGTCATCGGGCTTTTGAGCACGGCCATCCGACCGAGCAGAGCGCACTGGAGCAGGCGGGCGACGACCATGAACGTCGCGAGGATCGAGAGCGCCATCGGGAACCACCAGACGGCGCCCCCGAAGCAGACTCCGCTGCCGGCGACGACCGCGACGAGCGTCGCGATGAGGGCCCGGTCGGTCGCCGCCAAGATTTTCCGTCGCCGTTCCACGGTGCGGGTTCTCCGGTATCAGGCCGTTCGGTGACTCAGGCGATCGCCATCGCCTCGCCGGCCAGCGAGGTCCGCCCGGGCGCGGGCAGGGCCCCGTAATCGCCGTGATAGCTCGACCAGTTCTCGATGTCGTCGGTCAGACCGTTGAAGACGACGCCAGCGATCGCGACGTGCGACTGCTCGAGCATCGCCTTGGCCCGGTTGAGCGTGTTCAAATGATGCGATCCCGATCGGACGACGAGGAGCGAGGCGTCCACGATCCGTCCGAGGAAGCGGCAATCGGCGAGGCCGAGGACCGCTGGTCCGTCGAGGATCACGCGGTCGTAGTGCTGCGAGAGCGCCAGCAGAAGCTGCCGCAGTTCGAGCGTTCCGAGGATCTCGATCGGTGCCTCGCGGGTGTCGCCGGTTGGGATGAAGTCGAGGTTCTGGATGCGGGTATGCCGGAGGGTCCGCTGCCAGGGAAGGTCGCCCTTCAGGACGTCGACCAGTCCGAGCGAGGCCTTGGGGTCCTCGTCCTGGATGAAGACATCGGCGAGGCTCGGCCGGCGGAGATCGACGTCGAGCAGCAGCGTGCGTTCGCCCGCGAGGGCGCAGGTCGCGGCGAGGTTCAGGGCCGTCGTGCTCTTTCCCTCGCCGGCCTTGGCGCTGGTGACGAGCAGGGTGACGATCGGCCCTCGGCGGTCGGCCACACCGAGCAGGCTCGCCCGGACGTTTCGATAGGCGTCGCAGGCCAGCGAGTCGGCGGAACCGGCTGTCCAGAGGTGTCCACCTCGGTGGGTCAGAGCGGTCCGTCGGATCCTCGGGACGACGCCGAGCAGCGGGAGGGTGAGTCCGTGGCTGACGTGTTCGGGAACCTTCACCGAGTGGTCGATGTAT
>DAIDJI010000988.1 GCA_027451455.1 Planctomycetales bacterium
TCTCCCGGCGCGATGCCGAGCGCGCGCACCGCGCGCTCGCCGAGCAAGCCGCCGGGGCCCGGATCCTGCTGGCGAGGGCCGACCGGGGCCGGGCCGTCCTTCGCGATGAACTCCAGCACGTGGCCGAAGTCGTCCAGGTGGCCACTTACCGGAATGCCGACGTCGACGCGCTGCCGCTGGGAGTCGCCGAACGAATCGCCGAGGGAACGGTCGACTGGATCACGCTGACCAGTTCGGCGATCGCCCGACGTCTCTACGGGCTCCTTCCCGAGCCGGCGCGCGAGCGAATCGGCCGGGAGGTCCGGCTCGCCAGCCTGAGCCCGGTCACGACCGCGACCGTTCGGGAGCTGGGCTGGGAGGTCGCGGTCGAGGCCCGCCGATACGACTGGCCTGGTCTGGTCGATGCGATCGTCGAGAAGGTCGCCACCGAGCGCGAGAACGTCGTCTAACGAGTGCTCCCGCAGCTCATTTCATCTCCAGCATCGTCTCGATCCCCTGCCAGAGCAGGAGGACGGCCGCCAGGATGAACATTATATCCATTACCATCAGGCGACCGAAGATCCCGACGGCGAGGTCGAGCGAGAAGATCAGGGCGACGATGCCCGCGATCGCGATCGCCGCGTAGGTCATGACCTTGTTGAGGCCCATCGAGTCGAACTCCGCGGATTGTGTCAAAGAGTCTCACCAGATCAATTTACCACAAATCCCGGGAGTGCGAGCAGAGTCGGGTCCAGGAGATTCAGGCCGGGCGGATGGGGATGGTTCGGGTTCTCGCGGCGGACTGCTTCGGGAGCCGGATTTTGAGGACGCCGTGGTCGATGGTTGCCTCGGCCCTGTCGAAGTCGACCTCGCTCGGGAGGTGGATTTGGCGGTGGAAGGCGCCGAAGAGCCGCTCGCGGACCTGGATGCGGGGCTCGGGGAGGTCAGCGGGTTCCTTGACCCCCTTGACCGTCAGGACACTACCGACGGCCGCCACGTCGATCGAGTCGGGCGCGACGCCGGGAACCTCAACGGCGACCAGGAATTCCTCGGGGGTCTCGTAGACATCGACCGGAGGGCTCCAGGCCGAGGGATCGAGGTCGGTCGGCCTGGGGTCGGCCTCGCGAAGGCGGGCCAGGCCGAGATACGGATCCAGGAGTCGCTGGAGTTCCTGCTGGAGCAGGACGAACGGCGTGGCCGACTCGCGCGGCCAGGGACCGGGACGGGACATCGCGGGGGCCTCCGATGGGGTCACTCGTAGCGATCGAGGCGGATAACGGGCCTCGGGCTCACGACCGGATCTCGATCCGACGGGTCCTGCGCCGGTCGGCCCGAGGGAGGGTCAACCGAAGGACGCCGTGAGTCAGCTCGGCGGTGATCCGATCGCGATCGACCTCGTCGCCGAGGATAAAGGACCGCTGATAATCGCCGAGTCGATACTCTTCATGCAAGAGCCGGGCGCCCTCGGGGAGGGGCGGTTCCATCCGGGCGTGGAGGCTCAGGACATTCTCCTCGAGTTCGACGCGGAGGTTTTGCTCGGTCGCCCCGGGGAGATCGGCCTCCAGGATCAGGCCGTCGGGTCCCTCGTGGATGTCGATCGGAGGTGTGATGGTCGGGGCCGTGCGCTCGCCCGGGACCGGCGCCGCCTCGGAGGCGCCCGGGACCGGCCTTCGGGTCGCGACGGTAACCTGGATGGTCGGATTCTCCACGTTCATGCTCCTCGGCCGCCGTTCGGCTCGATTCCCGCTCCATTCGTGACCGCGATGTGCCTGGGCCGGGCCGCCTCGGCCTTCGGCAGGGCGATGGTCAGGATTCCCCCGGCGAACGAGGCCGAAACCTGGTCGTTGTCGACCCGGTCGGGCAGCGTGACGGTGCGCGACCATCGCCCCATCGGCCGCTCCTGCCGGCGATAGCACTCGTCACCGATCCCCTCGGCCCGCTTCCGCTCGCCGCGGAGGGTCAGGGTCTCGCCCGAGATCGTCAGCTCGATCTGGTCGGAGGTCATCCCCG
>DAIDJI010000989.1 GCA_027451455.1 Planctomycetales bacterium
CGGTCCGACCGAACGTCCGATATTTCATCGATCGATTCCCTCGAAAGGTCTGGATTCACTGTCGGAATCCTCGGCAAATCGCTGACCGATCAGCCGCGGGCTCCGTTTTCGAAGATCGGCCGGTCCGCGGTCTGGCCGATCAACTCGGCCACCAGCGCCGTCCAGCCGGTTTGATGGCTGGCGCCGAGGCCGGTGCCGTTGTCGCCGTGGAAGTATTCGTAGAAGGGGATGTGGTCGCTCCAGTTCGGATCGCCCTGGAAGAGGTGCTGATCGCCGAGGACGGGCCGTCGACCGTCGGGATCTCGGAGAAAGATCCGGACGAGTCTTCGGGCGATCTCGTCGGCCGCGACGTCGAGTGTCACCCGTCTTGTGCTACCCCTCGGTAACTCGACGGTCATCGACGGCCCGAAATATCGGTGGTATTCGCGGAGTGACTGGATCATCAGGTAATTGACGGGGAACCAGATGGGTCCGCGCCAGTTCGAGTTACCGCCGTAGAGCGGCGAGGCGGACTCGCCGGGCTCGTACTTGACACTGGCACCCTGGAACTCGTACGGCTCGTCGGCCAGTCCGCGTGAGAGGGACCGCAGGCCGAAATCCGAGAGGAATTGCGAGGGGTCGAGCACCCTCGGAATCACCTTTTCGAGCTTCTCGCGGTCGGCCAGGGCGAGCAGGGTGCAGCCGCAGTGGCCGGGATGGGTCAGAAGCTGCAAGGTTCCGGCGTGGGTGGCTCGATATTTGAGATACCACTCCATTCGACGCCGGAAATGCGGGAGCCGTTCGAGTGTTCCCGGCTCGAGCGCCATCACGGCGAAGAGAGGAATCAGCCCGACGAAGGAACGGACTCGGAGGTGTTCGGGCGGGCCGCCCTCGACCCGGATCACGTCGTAATAGAAGTGGTCGTGATCGTCCCAGAGGCCGATGTCGTCGACTCCGTTGATGGCGTTGGCGATCGCGATGAAGTGTTCAAAGAACTTGGTGGCGATCGCCTCATACGCCGGACGGGTCCGCGAAAGCTCGACGGCGATCTTGAGCATGTCGAGGCAGAAGAACGCCATCCAGGCGGTGCCGTCGGCCTGTTCGAGTCGCCGGCCGTCGGGGAGGTTGGGTCGGCTTCGGTCGAAAACGCCGATGTTATCCAGGCCGAGGAATCCGCCCTGGAAGGCGTTGCGGCCCTCGGGATCCTTGCGGTTCACCCACCAGGTGAAGTTGAGCAGGAGCTTGTGGAAGACCTCTTCGAGGAAATCCACGTCGCCCTTCCCGTTGAGCTCGCGGTCGATCTGGTAGACCCGGAGCGCAGCATGGGCGTGGACGGGCGGGTTGGCGTCGCCGAAGTCCCACTCATAAGCGGCGAGCTGGCCGCTGGGGTGCATGTACCATTCGCGGAGTAGCAGGGTCACCTGCCGCTTGGCCCACTCGGGATCGATCCTCGCCAGGACGATGCAGTGGAAGGCGGTATCCCAGGCGGCGAACCAGGGGTATTCCCACTTGTCGGGGACGCTCAGCACGTCGAGGTTATAGAGGTGCCGCCATCCTGAGTTTCGACCCTGGAGCCGGGCGGGCGGCGGAGCGGGTCCCGCGGGATCGCCGTCGAGCCAGAGCTCCACGCTGTAGTGGTAGAACTGCTTCGACCAGAGTAGCCCCGCGAACGCCTGCCGCTGGACGCTTCGACGATCCTCGTCCAGGCCGGGCGCGTGGATCGCGTTGTAGTACTCGTCGGCCTCGGCCAGCCGGGTATCGACGATCGCGTTGAATTGTCGGAAGGGGTCGTCGAGGGGGCCCCTCGCCAGCCGGGTCCGAACGGTCATCGAGCCGCCGGGCGGGATCAATGCCTGGTAATGCCCGGCCACCTTCGAGCCGCGGCCCGCTGGATTCACCCGATCACTGCGCCCGTGGACGACCGCCTCATGAAAGCCGTCCTTGACGTAGGGCCCGTCGTTGGGGGCACCGAAGAGGCGCGAGCGATTGGTTTCGTTCTCGGT
>DAIDJI010000990.1 GCA_027451455.1 Planctomycetales bacterium
GAGGCGCTCGGCGTCCCGAAGGGGCCGGCCATGGAGGGAGACTCGATCCTCCGATGAAGATCCTCGTTCTCGGTCTCGACTGCGCCGCCCCGGAATTGCTCCTCGGCTACGAGGACCTTCCGAACATCCGGCGCCTGATGGAAGTGGGCTGTTACGGCCGGCTGGAGAGCGTGATCCCGCCGATCACCGTCCCGGCCTGGATGTGCCTGTCGACCAGCCAGGACCCCGGCTCGCTCGGTGTCTACGGGTTCCGTAACCGGACCGACCACACGTACTCGGGCCTGGGGATCGCCTCGTCGCGGTCGATCACCGAGCCGGCCATCTGGGACTACCTCGCCCGCGAGGGAAAAAAGTCGATCATCGTCGGAGTCCCGCCCGGCTACCCACCCCGGAAAATCAACGGGATCGCCGTGAGCTGCTTCCTCACGCCCGATACCGACAAAAATGTCTTCACCCACCCGCCCGAGGTCTCCGACGAGATCCGACAGCTTGTCGGCCACTATCCCGTTGATGCCGCCGGGTTCCGGACCGAGGACAAGGCCTGGCTCCGCGACGCCATCCTCGCGATGAGCCGAACCCAGTTCCGGGTGGTCCGCCACCTGATCGAGAACAAGGAGTGGGACTACTTCCACTTCGTCGATATCGGCCTCGACCGGATCCATCACGGATTCTGGAAGTACCACGACCCGCAGCACGTCCTCCACGAACCGGATTCTCCCTACAAATCCACGATCCACGACTATTACCGGCACCTCGACGAGGAGATCGGCAAGGTTCTGGAACTGCTGACCGATGACACCGTCGTCCTGCTGGTCTCCGACCACGGAGCGCAACGACTCGACGGCGGCTTCTGCGTCAATGAGTGGCTCGTCCGCGAGGGACTCCTCGTCCTGAAGTCTTACCCCAAGGAAGTCACCCCGTTCGCGAAGCTGGACGTCGACTGGGAAAAGACCAGGGTCTGGAGCGAGGGCGGCTATTACGCCCGGGTCTTCTTCAACGTGAAGGGCCGCGAACCGAACGGGACGATCGACCCCTCCGAGTACGACGCGTTCTTCGAGACCCTGCGCCAAAAGTTCGAGGCCACCGTCGACCGCGACGGCAAACCCATGGGAACACTGGTCTTCCGACCCGAACAGATCTACAAGAAGGTCAAAAACGTCGCGCCCGATATGATCGTCCACTTCGGCGGACTGTACTGGCGATCGATCGGCGGCGTCGGCTACCCGACCATCCACGTCCTGGAGAACGACACCGGCCCGGACGATTGCAACCACGCGCAATTTGGGGCGTTCGTCCTGGCGTCGTCGAATAACCCGCTCCGCGGCGAGATCGAGGGCGCCCGACTGCTGGATATCGCGCCGACCTTGATGGAGTTGGGCGGCTACGAGATCCCCGAGGCCATGCAGGGCCGATCGCTGGTCGCCGGCGCCTCGCCCGGCGACAGCGGCTACGCCCCGGACGAGGAAACCGCCATCCGCGACCGCCTCAGCGGCCTCGGCTACATCGGCTGACCACTCTACGCAGGAAAACCCCGGAGCAACCACGAAAAAACACGGAAAAACACGGAAATAAGATTTCAGAAAAAGGCCAGGGAGGCCCACATTTGGGGGGTTCAGCCCAGGAATCCGGAATCTCGACTCATGAATTCCCTGAAATCTTGAATGGAAATCTTGAATTTTTTTCGTGTCTTTCCGTGTTATTTCGTGGTTGCTCCCCTGCTTTTTCCTGTAGGGAGTGGTTGTTCTGGATTCCGGGGGCGGTGACTTGCCAGGCGGTGGATTAGTGGGGTATATTACCAGACTATGTGTGCCCTTCGTCGGCCTTCCCTTCGATTTCGTGGTTGTCGTCCATGAGGCCGTGACTTGCTCGAGACCCTCGGGGCCACCGTCGAGCGGGTGGTCGTCACCGAACTGGTCGGCACGACCTACGTGGCGGAGCTCCACCTCTCGAACGCCGGACGCACGGTCGTGGTCTCGGCC
>DAIDJI010000991.1 GCA_027451455.1 Planctomycetales bacterium
GCTCCTCCTGATCGGGCTGCCAGCCGACATTGTCCGGACCCCGGAAAGGGAGGACGTTACGCCACCAGGAACATAGGACGACCCGACCGCTCACCCCGGCCAGGTCCGCCGGATCGGATCGGAGCCGTCCCAACCGGCGGCGGCCGAGGCGCCTCCGTCCTTGCGAAGCATCACGCCGATCTGCATCTCGCCGAGGTTGTTCCGGCCGAGTTCTTTCCAGCCGTCGCCGGGCTTCAGGTCGCCGAGGTCAATCGACGTCGGCGCATCCGGCCGGGCTCGGAACTTCTCGGGGTGGAGGATCTGCTCGGTCGACCGCGGGAGGTCGCGATAGGCGCCGTCGATCGCTTTCCATCCGCCGTCGTTGACCAGCCGGGCGCAGAAGACGGCCCCCTTGAAATAGGGGAAGATCATCGACTCGGCGATGATCGGCGGTGCCTTGCGCAGGCTCGGTCCACCGCCCATGAACGGGAGGAACGGCGCCATCATCTTGAACGTCCAGTCGAGGCTATCGGCGGGGAGCCTGGCCGTTTGCGAGCCGTCCCAGTCGTCCATGCTGGCCCCGATCATCGTCAGTGTGGCCTCGCCCTCGATCAGGGCCGAGAGGGCCGACTGGCGGTCGTCGTCGTGCTTGATCGCCTTCTGAAGCTGATTCAGGTCGTAATGCTGATCGGCCAGGGCGTGGGTCAGCTCGTGGGCGATGACGGTCTTGTTCTCGTCCTTCTCGAATCCGGCAGGGGCCTGGCCGAAGAGGCGGCCGAGGAGGCCTGGCTTGGCCTTCGGCTTCGGCTCGGGCTTTTTGGGCTCCTCGATCAGGTGCATGGTCTTGGTCTTGGGATCGTAGAACGCGGCGATCTCCTCGGAGTAGACCTGAGCGAGTGCCTCCTTCAGCCTGTAGTCGCGGGGGACGAGCCCGAAGGCCTTCATCGCCATCTCATTCGCCCGGAACTCGGCTGGGGTCATGTCCTCGTCGAGCTCCTTCAGGAGCATCGTTTTGAGATCCTGTCGGCGGGTGACGTCGCGCTTCACCTCGTGAAGGAACGGGATGCCGCGAAGTCCGGGCAGGAGCGATTCAAAGGCCCGCTTGTAGCGGAGGACGGCCTCGGTGAACTCGCCGCCGTCGGCCAGGTGGTCGCCTTCGCGCAGGAGTCGGGTCCCTTCCTTGATCGAGGCGCGCTCGTCGGCCCTCGCCTCCGAGATCGGGGCGCCCCAACCGGCGGCGATCAACCCCGCGACCGCCGCGACCGTTCGCATTTTCATGGGAAGCTGACTCCTCTAGCGCGCCGGGGCCGACGGGTTCGCCCGGGGCGGCTCGTCCATGTCGTGATACCGGACCAGCATCTCGCCGGCCCGGACCCAGATTTCGTTGCGGCTCCGAGGGCCCCGACGCCCGCCGAGGTTGTGCTCCATCGCGTTGGCGAGGTAGTCGAGGATGACCGACTCGGGGACACCCAGCTCGCGGAGCTTCCGGACCTTGGCATGCTGCGACGCCCGAGTCTCCATGATGACGACCCGGGCCCGCATCTTCAGCTTGGGGTCATCGCTCCTCCCCGACCGGTTCGAGAGCCGTTCGATCTCGGGACCGGCCTGCCGGCCCTGTTCCCGCAGGATCGTCCGAAGCTCTTCAACGAACTGCCGGCGCTCGTCGTCGCGGAGGTCCATCAGCGCCTCTCGCTGCTGCTCGACCTTCTGAGCCTTCTCGCGACCGATCGCGGCGGCCTCGGCCCGGATCCGGCGTTCGGTCTCCTCGGCGGTCAGCTTGGCGGCCGGTTTGAACGGCGACAGCCGGGCGGCGTGAAGAGCCTCGTCGGAGTAGGCGTTGCCGACACCGGCCAACGCCGACTGATCGGTCAGGACCTTCTTCAGGTGTCCGGTGGCGCCGCGCAACTGCCGGTCGAGGGTCTCGAGGTCGAAATCCGGCGCCAGAGGATCGGGACCCAGGCGGGCCACGCCCTCGACTTCGGCGGGGTCTCGCACCACC
>DAIDJI010000992.1 GCA_027451455.1 Planctomycetales bacterium
AGGTACATCGTGTGGCCTGGATAATCGCGGAAGAGCGGCTGGATCTGATAGGCGGTCCGGATCGAGCAAAAGATGTAGGGTGGGCCGAGGCTCTTGAGTCCGCGCACCAGGCCGACCACCCGAACCCTGCGCCCGGCGACCTCGGCGATTCCTCCAACCCCGTCGACGCCCAACCGCTCGAGCTCTGTCTCATCCACGACGACGGAGCCGGGTTCGGTCAGGCGATCTCGCATGCTCGGCGAGAGATCGCTGACGACTCCGAGGGCTCCCGATTCGAGCCGGGAGCCAATCACGCAGCAGACCTCCGACCCGCCCCTCGGGTTGCGCCAGTAGCTGTAGCCATAGAGATAGGGCTCGGTCGAGACCACTTCGGGCTGGCTCGCCAGGAGCGATCGCCACGACTCGGGGATCGGGTAGCCGAGCTCGATGCTCTGGATGTCGGGCGAGGCGATCCACAGATCGGCGGCGGCGTGGTCGATCGGTAGCGAGAGCACCGAGAGCGCCCCGAGAAGCAGACCCACCTGCACGGTGATGAGCAGGTCGCTAAAGCCGACCGCCAGCACCGCCGGCAGGTAGCGCCTGGGCTCGCGCCAGAGGATCTTGAGCGAATAGGGCATGGGCACACGATTTCGGTTGCGGCGGTTCGACCCATCGGATTGTACCATGTCGACCGGCCAGCGGGCGGAGCATCGCGTCGATCGCGTTGAGCGGACGGGTCGGTGAGCCGAAGAAGGATCGGGCGTCCTCGTATGCGGGGCTCTGGCAGAGACGCTGGGCCCGGCATGCGAGTTGCAGGATAGGACGCGATCCAGTGAATGGAGCGGGCACCGCATGTCCAAACGCCACGCCAACGGGAAGGCGATCGCTTTCCCCTCGGTCCCGATGACGGACCCGATTTCTCGCGAGCCGATCGCCATTGTTGGCATCGGATGTCGATTCCCCGGCCGGGCGAACGACCCCGAGGGGTTCTGGTCGCTGCTGGAATCGGGCGTCGACGCGATCGTTGAGGTTCCTCCGGATCGGTGGGACGTCTCGGCCTTTCACGACGCCGACCCCGCGCGTCCGGGGAAGACGTACAGCAAGTGGGGCGGGTTTGTCGAGGAAATCGACCGCTTCGACGCGCCGTTCTTCGGGATCTCGCCCCGAGAGGCCGCGCGCATGGACCCGCAGCAGCGGATGCTGCTGGAGGTCGCCTGGGAGGGTCTCGAAGACGCGGGAGTCCGGCTCGACCAACTGGCCGGGACACGCGCCTCGGTCTTCGTCGGGATCTCCAGCTTCGACTACCCGGTGATGGGGACGAGCTTCCGTGACCGCGCTGGGATCGACCTGCATTCGAATACCGGCGGATCGCTGAGCATCGCATCGAACCGGATCTCGTACAGTCTCGACCTTCGCGGCCCGAGCGCCTCGGTGGATACGGCCTGCTCGTCGGCGCTGGTGGCGGTGCATCTGGCGTGTCGGTCCATCTGGCACGACGGCTCTCCGCTGGCGATCGCTGGCGGGGTCAATGCGCTTCTGATGCCCGACTGGTATATCGGGTTCTCGCGAATGGGGATGCTCTCGCCGCACGGCCGGTGCCGGGCCTTCGACGCGCGCGCCGGCGGGTTCGTCCGCAGCGAGGGCGCGGGCGTGGTCGTCCTGAAGCCGCTCTCGCGGGCGATCGCCGACGGCGACCGCATCTACGCCCTCGTCCGAGGGACCGCGATGAACCAGGACGGCCGGACCCCTGGCATGACCATGCCCAGTTCTCGGGCGCAGGAGGAGCTGCTCGGAGACGCCTGCCGCGACGCGGGGATCCACCCATCGGCCATCGGCTACGTCGAGGCGCACGGGACGGGCACCCTCGCCGGTGACCCGATCGAGGCCCGAGCGCTGGGGACCGTGCTTTCCGAAGGACGCCCCGACGATCGCCCCTGCGCGATCGGATCGGTGAAGACGAACATCGGTCATCTGGAAGCGGGCGCCGGGAGATC
>DAIDJI010000993.1 GCA_027451455.1 Planctomycetales bacterium
GCCACGTCTCCACCGGCGGCGGCGCCTTCCTCGAATCCCTCGAAGGCAAGGCGTTCAACTCGCTGAAGGTGATCCCGGATCGTTGAGGGTAAAACCTTGACCGTTCCCGTTTTCCCTGTCATGCTCCAGTATGACTGAGCAGTCGAATCAATGACTGGCAGCGTTTTGGATCTGGAGCTCCAGCTCCGGGGATCCTCATCGGCTCCCCGGGGCGAAGACCTGGCCTGGATTCCGCCTGGCTCGCCCTGGCGGGCGGGATCATCACCTTGATGGGGAAGGCGATCCCGAGATGAATCACGGATATCCCTGCGGCGGCTCCAATCGGAGGCGATTCCTGGCCGCCTCCGCGCTTTCGGCCGGAGCTCTTCCCCTGGCCCTCAGCGCCTCGCGTGGGGCGGAAGACGGACCCTCCTCGATCGGCCGGGTGACGCACCACGGCGGCGACGGGCATCCGAAGAGCAAGTGGGCCGTTCCGGGGCTTTATCCGGGGCGTGTCATCGAGGTCCGTGACCCTCGGATGATCCACGACGGCAAGAAGGACGCCCAGGCGATCCAGTCGGCCATGGATCGCGGGATCAAGGCGCTCACAGGCGCCACCGACGCCGTCGAGGGGTGGCGGCACTTCTTCGAGCCGGGCGACGTGGTTGGGATCAAGGTTGTCCCCAACGGACAGCCGTTCGCCCACTCCTCGTTCGAGATCGTCCTGGAGACGATCGCGAAGCTGATCGCCTGCGGCGTGAAGCCACGCGACATCTTCGTCTACGATCGTTATCGCGGCGAGTTCATGCAGGCCGGATACCACAAGATCCTCCCGGCCGATATCCGATGGGGTGGGCTGGATCCCGACGGGAACCAGACCAAGCTCGATTTCCCGTCGTTCGCCGCGGATCCGATCGCCGGCTTCGACCACGAGGCCTTCGTCTGGATGGACCTGGTCCCCTACGGCGACGACCCGAAGGACGACCGCCTCTATCGGTCGCACCTGGGCAAGCTGGTCGCGCAGACGGTCAACAAGATCGTCGCCATCCCGGTCCTGAAGGACCACGGCTCGGCCGGCGTGACCGGGGCCCTGAAGAACATGAGCCACGGGTCGGTGAACAACGTCGCTCGATCGCACCAGACACCGTTTACCAACGTCTGCAACCAGTTCATCCCGACGATGGTCAGCCACCCGATCATCCGCGACAAGTTCGTCCTTCAGATCATGGACGGAATTCGAGGTGTCTACCAGGGCGGGCCGTTCTCGTGGGAGGGCGGCAAGTACACCTGGGAATACAACTCGGTCTTCTTCGCGACCGACCCGGTCGCGCTCGATCGAATCGAGTGGGACATCGTCGACGCGAAGCGAAAGCAGGAGGGGCTTCCGCCCGTCGCCGCCTCCGGCAAGGTCGCCCTTGATCCCCTGAAGAAAGAGGGATTCGACGTCCGGCAGCCCCAGCACATCGCCCTGGCCGGTGCGCTTGGCCTGGGACGGTTCGATCTCAAGTCGAACAAGGGCCGTCGCCACTCGATCGATCACCGGGTCGTTCAGGCCGGTTGATCGATCGACCGATTGGCCCGGCTGCCCCACCCAGGCGCCGCCGGGCCAGTTCGCCTGGATGAAGCCCACGTCGCGTTGTCGCTCCCGGATCGACTCGGGTAGGATGGGTCTGAGAAATCGCAACGTTCGTTTCTCTGACCGACCTCGAATCGAGTCGATGGAAGCCACGATGGGGTCTCGATGGCTGAGGCAAGCTCTTCCCACGGTCCTTTTCCTGGTCCTGGCGATCGGGTGCTCGGGATCTGGGACGCCCCTCGATCGCGGGAGCGCCCCGCGTTCGAAAGCTCAGGCCGGTGAAGAGGCGCTCGACGCGATCCGCTCCGGCCGCTTCGACGAGGCGTTCGCTCGATACGATCGGCCCGGCTCCTCCGGTCCGACCGCGGCCGAGCTGTCGGCTCTGGGGCGGGGGCTGCTCGACCGCGACCGGACG
>DAIDJI010000994.1 GCA_027451455.1 Planctomycetales bacterium
GGATTTTTTGCCGTGCAGGGCCGGGTGATCGAGCAGCGGTGCGCGGAAGATGGTGTCGATAATCACCGCGTCCGGGTTGAGGGCGGGGAGGCGCGTGGCGATCCAGTGCGCTTGGCGGATGGTGATGGGGGCGCCGAGGGTGGCGATGACGGTGAACAGCCGGACCGGCCCCAGCCTCGGCCCGACCCGCTCCCGAAGCGGCGGAGCATAGACCAGTACATCGCGATCGACCACCAGCTCGCGGGCCCATCGGATCATGAAGGCCGCCGGCGACCCCGCAACCGCCGCAGCCTGCTGCGCCGCCGGGATCAAATGTCGAATCCCCCAGGCGCCGACCACCCCCGTCGCGGCGATCGCCTGCAAGCCGCCGACCGGGAACGATCGGCCGATCTCCTCCGGGTCCGTCCAGAAGATCCCAACCAACGCCCCGCCCGGCCGACACCCCGCCCGGTGGTGCAGCAGCACCTTGAAACTCTGCATCGGGTCGCCCGGCCACGGATGATTCCCCGCCACAACCACGTCCACCGGTTTTTCGATCGGAGCGCGAAACCGCCCGCGGGCTTCCTCGGAAAGAATCTCCTGCACGCTCTCAGGACGTCCCGCCACGATCCGGAAAATCTGCCCCGGTCCGCCGATCGCGTGGCTGATCGACCAGCAGGGGCCGAGGAATCCCGCCGCCGCATGGATGGCCCGCCGCATCGGGTTGGTGGAGGCATCCCCGCCGAGCAGCCCGGCGGCATCGCTGCCCTGATCGCCCATCAGACCCTGTCGATGCAGCGCCCCGAGCGTCGACCGATGGCTCGTCCCCGGGAGGATCAATTTGTAGCCCCCGCCGAATCCCGCTTGCAGATGCGGCAGGACCGAGCCAATCAAAATCCGCAAATCGGCCGACGCCACCGGCCGGAAGATCCGGACCGGGATCCCCGGCGCGATCGTCCCCAGCTCCTCATACGCCGAGAGGTCATCCACCGGCGGGCTGAAGCATCGATACCGATCCGCGATCGCATCGCCCACCCGACGCCTCATCGACGCCTCATCCACCGCCTGATGCCGTCCAACCCCCACGCTGATCGTTACCGCCTCGCGATCAACCGCCGCCCGATGCAACCGATCCAGCACGATCGGCAACGCCTCACGCACCGGCGTCCAGCGCGAGGGATCATCCACCACGATCGCGACCGTCTTCCCCGCCCTGGCAAGCTCCTCCAGCCGGGGCGCCCCGACCGGCGCCTCGAGCGCCTGATCCAACGCGGCCGAATAGTCCCCAATCGCGCCGGCAACGTCCGGCTCGATCACCTCGACCTCCGCCCCCGCCATCGCCCCCTCTCTCGGCCATCGGAGGTCCAGCGAACCATCCGGCCCCCACGGGACCGAAATCGTGGGTGTGGTTGACATGCAATCCTGGCTCCCCCCTGGGTCCGGCTTTCCTGCCTGACCTGGTTTCGCAATCGACGAGGATTTCTCGCGCGACCAGACTTCCGCGCACGAGCCCCTCGTCGGAGACCCCTCTCGTAAGCAGGTCCGACTCGATAGGTTGACCAGGCCCCGCGCTGGCCCGAGAGAACCCCTCGCCCTTGGCAGACCGGCGAAAATCGCCCCAGCCGCAATAATCTCCCGAATTGTTTCCAGAAGCCAGATCGTTTGAGTCGATACAATGATCAAGTGCGTCGAGCGGGCCAGGCCAGGCCGGTCGGCGCGGGTCGTTCAGTACCCAGTGGGTTTTGCCCACCCAGTCGATTGGGTGAATGGATGGACCGCACGAGCCACGGAAGACGGCGATCGACCCGGTATCACCTCGGTGGCGAGGCGTTGGAGGATCGGCGGCTCATGACCGCCGGTCCGCCGATCTTCCCGCTGGAGGTCAATCCGGTCGCGGTCCCGGTCCGGCATCCCAACCGGCCCGTCTTGCCGTTCGCGACGCCGACCAAAAAGGCGACGTTCATCGATACGACGGTCTCAGT
>DAIDJI010000995.1 GCA_027451455.1 Planctomycetales bacterium
GTATGCGCATCCGAGGAAAGGCGCTCGCCATCGTCGGGATCATGCTCGGAGCGAGCATCCCGTCGTCGTCCGGCGGTGAACTTCTCCCGGCCGATCGGTCAATTGCAGAGGCCGTCGATCATTACGTGGACGAGGCGATCCACCGCGATGGTATCCAGCCAGCGCCGACGGCCGACGACCCCACCATGATACGCCGGCTGATGCTCGACCTGGCCGGCCGCATCCCGACCGCGGCCGAGGTGCGAGACTTCGTCGGATCGTCGGATCCTGGGAAGATCGTTGCGCTGGTCGACCGCCTCCTCGCCTCGCCGGGATATGTCCGTCACCAGACGGCGGAGCTCGACGACCTTCTGATGGCTGGCCAGCGTGAGAGCCTGCGGGATTACCTGGCCAGGGCCGTCGGCGAGAATCGCCCGTGGGACCGGATTTTTCGAGAGTTGATGCTGCCCGACGAGTCGGCCCCCACCGGCAAGACTGCCGCCAGCTACCTCAAACTCCGGATCAAGGACGCCGACCGACTCACCGCGGAGATCAGTTCAACGTTCTTCGGCGTGAATATTAGTTGTGCCCAGTGCCACGATCATCCTCTGGTTGAAGACTGGAAGCAGGACCATTTCTACGGGATGAAGGCGTTCTTCGAGCGGACGACCGTGCTGGGGAAATCGAAGGACGGCTTCCTGGCCGAGCGCGGGTTTGGGACGTCGCGGTTCAAGACAACCGAAGGGGTTGAGCGACCGGCGCGGATGATGTTCCTTTCGGGGCGGAAGGTGACTGAGCCTGAGGCGTTGCGCGATGCGACCGGCGATGAGAAGAAACAGGAGAAGGAGCGGTTCGAGAAGTCTCAGAAGGAGAAGGCACCGCCGGCACAGCCGCGGTTCAGTGCCCGGGTGAAGCTGGTGGAGCTCGCCCTCTCGCCCGAGGACCGAGGCTTCTTCGCGAGGGCGATCGTTAACCGGGTCTGGGCGCAGCTATTCGGGCGGGGCCTGGTGATGCCGATGGACCAGATGCACTCGGCGAATCCGCCCAGCCATCCCGAGCTACTCGACTGGCTCGCTCGCGACACGATCGCGCACGGGTACGACCTGAAGCGGCTGATCCGAGGGATGGTTCTCAGCCACGCTTATGCTCGCGAGAGTCGGTGGAACGGTAAAGGAGAGCCGCCGCGTCCCTCGCTCTTCGCCGTGGCGGCTCTTCGGCCGATGACCCTTGAACAACTCGCAGCCTCGCTCCAGATCGCGACCACGGATCCGTCGGCCCTGCCCGATGACCACAGGCCTGCCGAGTTCGATCGTCGAATTGAGTCGATCGTCCAGCAGGGGCGCCCGATCGCCGAGGCCCTCCGCTCGGCTGGCGACGGCCAGATTGGTGTCGCCGAGGCTCTCCTTTTCAGTAACGGCAAGCGGATCGATGAGGATCTCCTCACCGACCGAAATGGCCGGCTGATCGGGAGGATGCTCAAGGGTTCGTCGGCCGATGAACAGGTTGCGATCGCAGTCCGCAACATTTTCGGACGCGAGCCCGACCCTGAGGAGAGCTCTGTACTACGCAAGTACCTTGGCCAGCGGACCGATCGGCCCGCCGAGGCCTGCCGTCAGGTCGTCTGGGCGCTGCTGACCTCGCCCGAGTTCCGTTTCAATCACTGAGTCGCCCCGAACCGATCAGGAGCCGATCTCATGGCTGCGACCCGCCCCTCGTCGTTCTGCGGCTCGTCCGATCACGCGATCGATCGCCGCAAGTTCCTCGGCACGATTGCCGCGGGCGCCTCGGCATTCGCCGCCGACATGACAGCGCTGGAGGTTTTGAAGACGCCGGCCGTCGCGGCCGACCTGAAAAAGAAGGGGAAGCGGGTGATCTTGCTTTGGCTGGCCGGCGGGTCAAGCCAGCTCGAAACCTGGGACCCCAAGCCCGGCGCTCCGACGGGTGGACCGTTTCGCGCGATTCCAACCTCAGTGCCCGGCG
>DAIDJI010000996.1 GCA_027451455.1 Planctomycetales bacterium
CCGGCCAGAATGCCCACAATAACCCCGGACCGGAGGCGGAGGCGCTGACGGCCGTCCCTCTCGCGAACGGAGAAACGATCGACCCCGCCATGAACCTCACCCGCACGCCCGAACCGCCAAAGACGGTGGACAAGTCGGACCTGAAGGTCCGGCGAATGTTCGCAACCATTGCCCGGCGGTACGACCTATTGAACCACCTGCTGAGCCTGAATATCGATCGATCGTGGCGACGGTTCACCACGCGAACCGTCCCTCCCGAGCCAGGCGTTCCGGTTCTGGATTGCTGCACGGGGACGGCCGACCTGGCCCTGGCTTACGACCGGGCCGGCAAGGGGCAGTCGCCGGTCGTCGGCACCGACTTCTGCCGGGAGATGCTGGTGATCGGCCGTGAGAAGGTCAAGAAGGCGGGCGCCTCGGGGCGGGTGACGCTTCTGGAAGGCGACACGCAACACCTTCCCGCGCCGGATGATACGTTCGGAGTGGTGAGCGTCGCGTTCGGACTGCGGAATGTGCGCGACACCGTCCGTGGGATCGACGAGATGATTCGAGTGGCCCGACCTGGCGGCAAGGTCGCGATTCTGGAGTTCTCGCGTCCGCGCGGCCGGGTCCTCGGCCGGCTCTACCTGGCGTTTTTCCGCCACGTCCTGCCGAGGATCGGACAGGCTCTCGCGCCCAACGACGACGACGCCTACAATTACCTCCCGCAGAGCGTCCTTGAGTTTCCGGATGGGCGGGCGATGCTCGAGCGGCTCGCCGCCCGGGGGCTGGTCGATCTGCACGAACATCCGCTCACGTTCGGGATTGCGACACTCTACGTCGGCACGAAGCCAGCGGGAGCCCGGCCATGACCCCCCAACGGGGCGACGACCTGGTCCTCGCGATGACCGGGGCCAGCGGAGCGCCCTACGCCGTCCGGCTACTCTGTGTGATGGTTCGGTCCGGCCGGCGCGTCCACCTGACCATCAGCCCGAGCGCGGTGCAGGTGCTCCGCGACGAGCTGGGCCTGGAAGTCGATCTGAACGCCTTCAACCCGATGGCGATGGGCCTCCGCGATCCCGGCCGGCTGGTCTACCACCATCACAACGACTTCTCGGCCGGGATCGCCAGCGGCTCGTTCCCGACCGCCGGGATGGTCGTTCTGCCTTGCAGCATGAGCACGCTGGCCTCGATTGCCTCGGGCGTCACCACGAACCTGATCACCCGGGCGGCCGACGTCCACCTGAAGGAACGGCGCAAGCTGATCCTTGTCCCTCGCGAGACGCCCCTGAGCCTGATCCACATCGAGAACATGCTCCGCGTCACCCAGGCCGGCGCGGTCGTTCTACCGGCGATGCCGGGCTGGTATCACCGCCCACGCCGGCTGGAAGACCTCGTCGACTTCGTGGTCTCGCGGATCTGCGACCAGCTTGGGCTCTCGAACGCGATCGCGCCGAGATGGGGCCTCGACGACCCGGATCCCCGCGATGAGACCCGGTGGGACGTCCACAACCCCGCCGACGAGACGCAACTGGAAATCCGGGCGGAGGGGAATCCCGATGGCGGATAGGCCCGTGATCCTCATCACCGGGGCCTCGTCGGGGATCGGGGAAGCACTGGCGGCCGAGCTGGCGCGCCGGCGGCCGACCGCCCGATTGGTCCTCACCGCGAGGCGCCTCGACCGTCTCGATCGCCTGGCGGATGAGCTTCGAAGGACCTTCCCCGGCGTTGAGACGCAGACGATCCCGGCCGACCTCAGCGAGCCCGAGGGTCCAGCGCGGCTGGCGAGCGCGGTTCTCGAACGGGCTGGCGGCGTGGACATCCTGGTGAACAACGCCGGCCTGGGCCTGCCGACCCAGTACGTCGACGCCGAGCCCGACCAGGTCGCCCGCCAGCTTGCGGTGAATCTGACTGCCCCGCTGATGCTGACCCGATATTTGGTCCCCTCGCTGATCGACAGGAAGGGTACGATTATTAACA
>DAIDJI010000997.1 GCA_027451455.1 Planctomycetales bacterium
GATCATCAGCCATTCGCGGTGGAACATCGCCGTGGCGTCGTCGGGCTTCTCGATCTTGACGAGCTTCCCATCGCGCCGGAGGAACGTCTCGGAGGTGAAGAAGGTCGGCAATCGGGTGATGATGTCGCGCTCGAAGCCGGGCGTGAGGTCGCGGTATCCGCTGGCGCTCATGTCCCTCGGCTTCGCCTCGAAGACGACGGCGGCCTCGCCGATCGGTGTCCCACGCTTCCATTCCTTGACGATCCTCGGATAGCCCGAGTCGGTCATCGAGCCGGGTCCGAAGTCGGTGCCGACGAAGACGCTATCGATATCCCGCCAGGAGACGCGGCTCTTGGCCTCGGGGAGTTTATACCCGTCGTCGAGGAAGGCTTTCTTCTCGAGGTCGAACTCGCGGACGACCTCGGCATCGGCGCCGCCGCGCGAGAGCGAGACCAGGGCCCGCTTGTGGTCGGGCCGGAGGACATCAGCGCCGTGCCAGACCCAGTTCTCGTGTTCCTTCCGGCCGAGTTCGTCGAGGTCGAGGACGATCTCCCACTTCGGCTCGTCCTTCCGGTACTCGTCGAGGGTGGTCCGTCGCCAGAGGCCGCGGGGGTTCTTCGCGTCGCGCCAGAGGTTGTAGTAGTAAGGGCCCTCCTTCGCGATCATCGGGATCCGGGCCTTTGAATCGAGGATCTCGCGGAGGCGGTCCCGGAGCTTGCCGAAGCGATCGGAACGCGTCAGCTCGCCGACGCTCTCGACGTTCCGCTCCTTCACCCAGGCCATCGGACGGTCGCCCAGGACGTCTTCGAGCCATCGATAGGGGTCGTCGCCGTCGTCCGAGATGGCGAGCATCGCCGCGAGGGCGCAAGGCAATACGAACGGGATCATTCGGGGTCCTCCGGTCGATCGAAGTCTCCGCTGGCCTGACGCAAGGGTACAGGGATGTTGGGCGGACGATCAATCGGGAGACCGGAGGAACCACGAAAAACACGAAGGGCACGAAAGAAGACGAAGTGACCAGACCGTTCGGGGGACGGTCCGCAAGATCCGTAGGTCTCACCGCAAACCAGGCTCCCGCTTCGGGCGGAGCCTGACCGGCGTCCCGTCCTCGATCTTGTCGTCGACATCGACGACGACGCTCTCGCCTTCCTTCAAGCCTTCGAGGACCTCGAATCGCCCCTCGTGGAACTCTCCGATGCGGATCGGCACGGCGACCGCCCGGCCGTCCTTTATGCAGAGGCAGCGTGTTGTGTCGCCAGGTCGGAGTTGGTTCAGGTCCACGTCGGTCGCTACGATGGCCGAAGTCGGGATCGAGAGGACGTTCTCTCGGCTCCAGAGCTGGATCTTAGCGATGCCGAACTGGCCCGGCCGCAGACGATTGCCTCGGTTGGGCAGATCGACCTCGACCCGGAGCATGTGATCGTTGATATCCATCCCGAAGGCGGTGCGGCAGACGCGGCCTTCGAGCACCGTATCCGAGCCCAGGGCATCGATCCGGATCTTCACGGGGTCGCCGACGTCGAGGTAGGGCGTGTCGGACTCGGGCACGGGGATCACGGCCCGCATGATTTCCGGGCGGACGATCGTGAGGAGCGGGGCGGAATTCCCCAGGTCGGCCGATCGGACGTAGGCGCCCTTGTGGAGGCCCTCGCGACGGAAAACGACGATGCCGTTGTAAGGGGATCGGATCTTCGTTGCCGCCTGGACGGCCTGCGCGCTCTCTAGCCCGGACTGGGCGATCTTCAACTCGGCGTCCGACTCGGCGACGTCGGCCTCGGCGGCCAGGACCTTCGCCCGGGCCTCGACCTCGGCTCCCCTGGCAACCTTCCGCTGGGCTTCCGCCGTGAACACGGCGGCATTCGCCGACTCGAACTCGTCCTTCGCCTTATCCACAACGCCTTGCTCAATGGCATTGCGGGCGCTGAGGTCGCTCATCCGGTGGAATTGCTTGTCCCGGTAATCCCGAGAGGCGACCGC
>DAIDJI010000998.1 GCA_027451455.1 Planctomycetales bacterium
ATTGGAGATCATCATGACCCCGATCATCTCCCGAGGGACCGGTCGAACTCGACACGAGAATGCTCCGCCGCCGGGACGTTCCCGCCGGGACGGACGAATCCGCGACCGGCCGGCGCGGTACCGACGATGTCTTCGAACCGTGCCGGCATCCGAGGCGGCGCGGCGACGGGAATGGCTCGATGGGGGCGCCTCGAGGCCATCCGGCCGAGAGGGGCCGGAAGCGACGCGAAGGCGGCGCATTGACGGGCAAGGTTGGCGCGTGACACGGTTGGGCTCGTCTTCCTTGACTCGTGCGGGGGCTGCCCGATCCGAGAATCCATCCCAGGCGAGGGCTTCTAGCAGGGGGCAGTATCGCCTTCGCCCCCGGATCGGTCAAGCCCATCTCGCCCCGGTCAGCGATCGATCGGACGAAGAAAAATGTTGCGGTACTGGATCAGGCTCGGCGGTCCGACCCACTGTCCGTCCCGCTTCGCACCATGATGCTGGAGCCCGATCGCCCCCCGCGCCGGCAGGCCGGGCAGCCGGACACCGGGGATCACGACGCGGTCGTTCAGGACCACCCGGGTCGAGTCGCCCCGCACCGTGATCTCGAACCGGTTCCACTCGCCAACCGGCCGGTCGGCCTGGGTCCGAGGGGTCAAGAGGGTCCGGAGATCGGCGGGAGTCGTCGGGTCGGCACGAAGCCCATACATCAGCTCGCCCGAGCCGATCGGCCAGCACCAGATGTTGACCTGATGGTCGCTGCTCCCGCGGAGAAAGACGCCCGAGTCGGCATCGGGAATGACGAGGTGCTTCTCGCGGCCGAGGTGGTCGCGGGCGTGCGAGCCATCCGGGAGGATGTACGGGACGTGCTGATTCTGGTAAGGCGCCTCTTTCAAACGCCAGTCGAGCCGGAGGACGAAATCGCCGAACGTTCGCTCGGTCCAGAGGCTTTTGTCCCCCTTCGCGGCGCTCTCGGCGTCGTAATCGATCACGCCGTCGACGACCCTCCAGTGGCCACCGTCACCTTCCGGGACCTTCCAGCCGGTGAGATCCCGTCCGTTGAAGAGGGCGACGAAGCCGGGCGGGGGCTGGTTCTCGACGGCAAGGGCGCAGGCCGAGAGAACCCCAAGGGCCAGCAGCGTGGAGGCGACCGTAAGGCAGGCTCGGCTGTTGCGCATGGCGAGAATCCTCCGTGTCGGTGAGAGACAGACAGAAGGGATTCTAATGATCGATCGATGACCGGGGAAGGATGGTCCACCGCACATCGGTCATCTGGTGGAGGCCCGACGAACTGAATCGGGAGGGCGGCGCGGCGGGACGTGATGCGTGAGCAGGGGGGCGTCGGCTCGCG
The DNA here is from genome assembly GCA_027451455.1 of Planctomycetales bacterium. GTDB lineage: Bacteria > Planctomycetota > Planctomycetia > Isosphaerales > Isosphaeraceae > JAKAUH01. The sequence continues at coordinate 1,334 of DAIDJI010000998.1, forward strand.
GGCCTGGACCGACGGATCGGTCCGGGACGTTGGGAGAGAGGGAGTCCGTCGGATCTCGATTTGGTTCCGGACTCGTCCCGGACTCCTTGATCCTTCTCCAGGTCGAGGACGTCTACAACGGACTCGGCCAGCTCACCGGCGAGTACCAGGAGCAAACCGGCGCCGTCAACACCTCCACCTCGCCCGAGGTCCAGTACGTCTACACCGAGATGGCCGGCGGACAGAACAACAGCCGACTCACCCAGATGGTCTATCCCAACGGACGCGCCATCGACTTCGTCTACAACCCCGGCCTCGACAGCTCGATCAGCCGCCTCAGCGCCATCGCCGACGACAACAACGGCACCCCCGGCACCGTCCTCGAGGCCTACACCTACCTCGGCCTCGCCACCATCGTCCAGTACGCCCACCCCCAGACCGGCATCAACCTCACCTACATCCAGCAGGCCGGCGATACGAAATCCATCAACAACGCCGGCGACCCCGAGGCCCAGGCCGACGGCCGCTCTTCGGCCTATCTCTTCCGCAAGATCTTCAAGATCTCGACGCCCCTGGTCAGCCCCGGCTGCCGGATCACCAAGAGCTTCAAGGCGGGCAGCCAGGAGGTCCCCGAGGTCCCG
>DAIDJI010000999.1 GCA_027451455.1 Planctomycetales bacterium
CTTGGCGCTATCGTGCGAGGAATGCTCGGACTTGTGCGGGTTGAAGTGACCGCCAGCGGCGGTGCCGTCCTCGTTCCAGACGCCAAACTCGTGAACGTGGAACCCGTGCTCACCCGGGGTCAGACCGGTGACCTCGCCGTGAACGTGAATTCCCTTTTCGGTCTTCTCGAAGTAGATGACCCCCTTCACCTTGCTCTCTTCCTTGTGGTCGGGATCAACTGCGCCTCGGCCTTGGTCACGCCGTTGCCCCCGTGCTTCTCCTGCGCGACGGCGCGAGGCATCACACCCATCGCCGAGAGGCCCACCAGCGCACCGACACCCACCGCCGCCATCCACTTGTTGTTCGCCATGCGTTGTCTCCTTGGTTGCTTGACTGACTTGACCGAGTCTCTCCTCTGATCCGGTTCGATCCGATCGAAACCGACGCTTGCAAGTTAGCCGGACCGAGGCGGGCTCTCAAGGGGCTATCGACGGCGTCGATAGAGTGGACAATCGGACATCCATGGTTCAAAATGGAGGGTATCGCCCACGCGACTGACGACCCGAGGACCCTGTCCGATGACGTCCGACGTCCTGATTCTGATCCGCCTGCTCGCGGCCGGAGCGAAGGGAGAACCGGCGTCGAAGGTCCGAAAGGATCTCGCATCCATCGTGCCGGCGGAGGCCGATTCGGCGATCGATCGCCAGGTGGCCGAGGCGGAATCGGCCGGTTGGGTCGTTCGGCTGGTCGGCAAGAACAGAGGGTCCACGCCCCGGTTCGTGCTGAGCGAGACCGGCCGGGCCCGGGCCCTCTCGGCGCTCGGCGTCCAGGAGCTGCGTCCCCGGACCACCTGGACGACGATCCGGAAGACCTATCTCCCCGCCGCCGCACTCGGGATTCCGGCCGCCAGCGAATCGACCTTCAAGGCGATGTCGTCCGACCCGATCGTTCGTGCTGTCCTGCTCCGTCGCCAGTTCAACCTGCCGACCGCCGAGGTCCCGAAGCTCGATGCGGCCATCGACGCCCTCGCCTGGAAGCTGATCGGCTTCGAGGGGGAATCGCGGCGATTTGACGTGAAGACGGTGAAGTCGGCGATCCTCGCCCGGGCGCTGGGCGACGGACGGAACGCCGACTTCCGCAAGGCCGCCGCTCGCCTCGCCGCTCGGGGCGTCGGTGCCGGTCGCGACGACGGCCGAACCCTGCGCGACGCGATCGTCCGCGGCCGGATCGAGCCGGGCGTCCCGACGGCCGAGGAGCCTCCGCCGGCGCACGCTCCCAAACCGCCGTCGCTCAACCCGGCGGAAATCGCCGATCGGGCGAAGGCCGCCGCCCGCAACTGCCCGACCGGCCGCCACGGCGATCGCAAGGTGTTCATCTCCCACGTCTGGGACCAGCTCCGATCCGAACCCGAGTTCGCCGGGATCGATCTCGACACCTTCAAGCAGGCGCTCGCCGAGGCCAATAACCTCCGCCTGATCGACCTCGCCCGCGCCGACCTGGTCCAGGCGATGGATCCGGAAGACGTCCGGCGATCAGAGGTCGGGCATCTCGGCGCGACTTTTCATTTTATTCGTTTATAAGAATTGATTCACTACAGAGGACACAGAGAACACAGAGGGAAAGACCGAGGGTCGGTCAGACTCCTCAAAACTCAGAGGGAAAGGCTGAGGCTCGGTCAAACCCCTCAAAACATAGAGGATTGGTCGAGGGGCCGCCTGTTCCCTCCACTCATCCGGCTCTGTGCTCTCTGTGTCCTCTGTGGTGAATCTCCGAGGGAATCCTGCCATGCCAACCGCGACCCGAAACGAGGCGCGAGCCCCGCAGCCGACGGCCCCCGAGGGCAACGCCCGGCTCTCGGCATTCTGTTCGCCGGATTGGCCCGACCCGTTCCACGGCGTCGCCTATGCGAGCCAGGTCTGGCAGCCCGATCCTTCCGATGTCGAGGCCATCCACCGAGACGCCCGCGC
>DAIDJI010001000.1 GCA_027451455.1 Planctomycetales bacterium
CGGGGTCATGTCCTTGGAGAGGTGGTAGTACCGCCACTGGCCGATGTTGCTGTTCCGGTAGTAGCTGGTCTGGCCCTGCATCACGTGGCCGATCTTGCCCTCCGTGATCATCTTGTGGGCCATCTTCCACCGCGGATCGGCCGTCGACTGCACGCCAACGGTGAAGACCTGCTTGGTTCGCGCCGACGTCTCGGTGACCTTGCGGGCCTCCTCGATCGTGTGGGTCATCGGCTTCTCGCAGTAGACGTCCTTGCCCGCCTCCATGGCGTCAATGGACATCTTCGCGTGCCAGTGGTCGGGCGTCGCGATCAGGACGGCATCGACGTCCTTGCAGTCGAGGAGCTTTCGATAGTCCTTGGTGATCCGGTCCTTATCCTTCCCCTCGGCGTCGAGCTCGACCTTCTTCGCCGAGTAGTACAACCCTCGACCGACATCGTCATTACCGTCCCAGACGTCGCAGATGCCGATGACGTCGACCGGCTTGCCCTCCCGCTTCTTCATGTTGCGGTGGAGAATCCGGAGGTGCTCCTGCGCCCGGCCTCCAGAGCCGAGGACCGCAATGTTGATCTTCTCGTTCGCTCCCTTGACCGCCCCAATCGCCGGGTGCGCGAAGGCGCCGACGGCCGCCGCTGTCCCCGCCGTGCCGAGGAATCCCCGACGGCTGACCTCGTGCTTGTTCGTCATTGCAATTGTCTCCAGGTTCCCCGACCGGGCCCGGTCACCCGCGCCCATCCACGCCCCGGCGACGACCGCCGCGACGCCCGCCTCGCTCTCCCACCTGCCCACGACACGTCGCCAGCCGGCTCCCGAGACGCGCAACGCCCCGCGTCCCGGACTCGCCGACCGATCACTGAAATCACGGTAACCCCGCGCTTCGCCCCGGTCAAGCGGCCCGCCCCCCCGCCGGAAATTCATCGACTCATTCGACAAACTTCAAGGGAGACACCTCGATTCCGCTTTGACAGGCGTCCGACCATCGGCCAGAATAGAAAGCATGTGGGGATGGCGGGCGGCCCCAATCCGGCCGGTCGCCCCGACCCCGAACGAGGGAGGAGCCGAGGCCCGATGACCGCAGGACGCACCGGGGACGTTTCCCGACCCGATCGACGAGACAACCCACCCCTGCTCTTCGTCAAGGAGTCGCGGGTCGCCGCACCACCCGAGGAGGTTTTCGCCTTTCACGAGAGTCCAGGCGCGCTCCAACGGCTGACGCCGCCCTGGGAGAACGTCCGATTCCTCGAAGGTGGCGGATCTCTCCAGCCGGGAACCCGGGTGGCGATCTCCGTTCCGGTCGGACCGTTCCACGTCCGCTGGGTCGCCGAGCATACCGAGTACCAGCCGGGCCAAATGTTCGCCGACCGGCAGGTCGAGGGACCGTTCGCCTCCTGGTATCACCGCCACTACTGCCTCGACGACGGCCAGGGCGGCACCATCCTCCGCGACGAAATCGAGTATCGACCCCCGCTCGGTGCCCTCGGACGACTCCTCGGCGCCCGACTCCTTCGTTCCAAGCTCCAGCGAATGTTCGACTACCGGCACGACATCACCCGCCGGATCGTCGAAGCCGGCGACTTCAAACCCCCGGCAAGGCCGAACCCCGTCTAATCAGCCCGCGTATCCCTCGTAGAGGGGGTGCGCGCAAATTCACAAGTTTTTCGGCTGCGGGGGTCGCTCCTGGCGCGTTAAAATAGTAGGGAGACGGCACGGCAAGTCGGGGGGGTTCCGACCCTCCCAACCGGGAATAGCCTCTCCCGCCATCCGAACCCGACCACACGCGGACCGATCTGTTCAGGTCCGGTGGCGAGATGAATCGCCACCGCGCCCGTCGATGGCTGTTCCTGTCCTCCGAGGGATCGACCGATCGATTCCCGTTCCGTCCCAGTCGAGGCGACTGTCGAGAGCCCCATGCCCAGGACTACCCAGTGCCCCAGTTGCGGCGTCGTGCT
>DAIDJI010001001.1 GCA_027451455.1 Planctomycetales bacterium
GTCATCGAGACCGGCAACAAGCCGCGGCAGATCGTCCGGTTGCGGAAGCGGTGGAAGCAGTCCCCGAACGAGGGCGATCTCTCCCGCCGGGGTGTTGCCGATGGCCCCCAGCTCTCCTGCGGGTTGGCAGCCAGCCTGAGATCCTGGGCGCTTCTAATGAAAATCATCCGCCACAATCGGATGGAGCGTTCATCTCGGCGACGGGCCTCGAAGTTGAGGGTTGAGCGATGATCGAATTCACCGACTGGTTCCCGCTGGCACTTGCCGGCTCGCTCTTCACGCTGCTCGGTTCCGTGAAGCTCTGGGGATTGCGGCGGGGGATCATGGGAGGCGCCGATAAGCCGATGGCCCAGCGCCTCTGCGGGACCTGACCGACCTGGAAGAGCCGCGGTCTGCGGCTGGGATTCCCCCTGTTGTTCCTGGCGGTCGGGCTGGGCGAATTCGGCTGGCTCGGTTGGCTGGCCTACTCCAGGCTTTCCGGTCGATGAAGGAGAATCTCGGCGAACTGGCGGCTCGCCATCGGCTGCGAAAGACCAGGAACCATCTCCGACCCCAGGGTCCCATATCGTTGAGTAGGGTCCATGTCGCCAGGATCAAGATGATAGAGATCGGGCGGTCTCGGATCGCCGGTCGGCATCGATCAAGCAGGCTGTCTGTCGAGGGACCTCGAAAAGGGCAGCCTTCTGGAGGACCGGAGCCAGCGAGCGCGATCTCGCTCCGGCTCCTTCTTCGGCTTCTCCTCACTTCCTGACCGGCCTCGCTCGCGTACTTGACAGGTGTTCGAACGCCACCCTACACTCCGGAATGGGTGAGATGATCAGCGATCCCCATCGATCACATCCTGATAAATTATAGCGTTAGAATTCTTCGAATATCTCGGTCCCGTCGTTGAGATTCGATCGGATTCCCGGCCTGGAAGCCACCAACACCATCGCATCGTGAAGAGGCGAGGAAGAGGCTCGGACCATGCGCTCACCGATCGAGACGCTCACGCCTTATATCCCGTCGATGGTGCTTCAACGGCTCTCGGCTGCGCCGGGGGATCCGGAGGTGGCGCGGTCGGAGGTGTCGGTGCTCTTCGCGGACATCTCGGGGTTCTCGAAACTGACCGAGCGCCTGGCCGCGATGGGTCCGACGGGGCTGGAGGAGCTTTCAGGAGCGCTCAACGCCTATTTTGACCGGCTGATCGAGGCGATCGCGTCGCACGGGGGCGACGTGGTGAAGATGGCCGGCGATGCTCTGATTGCGGTCTGGGTCGTGCCGCCGGGTGAGAACCTGGCGGTCTCCACGTTGCGGGCCTCGCGATGCGGTCTGATTCTCCAGGAGACTCTTCAGAATTACCAGGTCGCTGAGGGAATCCGGCTCAGCTCGAAGATGGGGATCGGCGCGGGTGAGGTGGCCTCGATGTTCGTCCGCGGCGAGCAGGGGCGGTCGGAGGTGCTGGTGACCGGTCCGCCGCTGGTGCAGATGGGTCTGGCCGAGAAACGGGCGAGGCCGGGCGATGTCGTCCTCTCGGCCGAGGCCTGGGCGCTCGTCCGCGAGGGGTCATCGGGCGAGCCGCTCGATGAGGGGTTCGTCCGCCTGGAGCAAACGCGCGCGATCGCTCCCCGGGCGCTCGAATCGACCCGGCCCTCGCCCGAACGGGAGCCGGAGATCCGGGCGCTGGTCCCGGCCGCGATCCGGGACCGCATCGACGCCGGGCAGACCGCCTGGCTGACCGAGCTGCGCCGGATCACGGTGATCTTCATCAACCTGCCGCCCATCGACCTGAATCGGCCCGAGGCCCCGGAGCGGGTGCGGAGAATCTTCGCGGCGATCCAGTCGGCCCTCGATCGATGTGAGGGGAGCCTGAACAAGGTGAGCGTCGACGAAAAGGGGACGATGGTGATCGCGGCGATGGGTCTGCCGCCGCAATCGCACTGCGACGACCCCCGCCGAGGCGTC
>DAIDJI010001002.1 GCA_027451455.1 Planctomycetales bacterium
GCCGGTCAGCCTGGGGTTGGCCTACGGCAAGGCGATGGGCCGGATTCTCCCACTACTCGGAACGTGGTTCCTCGTCGGTATGGCCATCATGGGCGGGATGATCCTCTGCCTCATCCCGGGCATCCTGGCCGCCTTCTGGTTCACGCTCGCCACGCAGGTCGTCATCCTTGAGGACCGCGCCGGGACCGGCGCGATGAGCCGGAGCCGGGAATTGATGAGGGGGAATATCGGCCAGATCTTCGTGCTGGGGCTGCTGCTCGGCATCATCAACGGCGGCCTCTCGGTCGGGGCGCAGGTGATCCCGCAGCCGCACGCACAGGCGGTCGTCGTCGCGATCGTGATGGGGATCACGACCATCCTCTACTCAACGGCCCTTGTCGTGTTCTACTTCTCCTGCCGATGCAAGCTCGAGAACTTCGACCTCGCCCTCCTGGCCGAGTCGGTCGGTGAGAAGCCGCCAACCGAGCCGATGATCGGCGACCCCGAGTTGCAGTGGTGACCGGAGACGAGGGAACCATCCGATGGGCCTAACCACGGCCGGGACGGCGGCCACCGACCCCGAGACCATCCGACGGACGGCGGAGCAAGTGCTCAGCCGTCCGGAGTTTCAGCTCGACCCGAGGCCCGAGACGGGGACCACGATCCTGGAGTGGACCCTCCGGGTTCTCCGATGGATCATCGAACCGTTCCGATGGCTGTTCAACGCAATGGAGGGCCTGCCGGACATCCTCCGTTGGCTGATCGTGGTCGGTCTGTTCGCGGCGCTGGTGTTACTGGTGCTGCACATCGCCTACACGATCGTGCAGGCCGTCGCGGGCCCGGCGCGGGTCCGGGGACTCTCCGCAACGGCCCGCGCTGCGCCCCGGGATCCGTCCTCGATCGAACGAGGCGCGTCGGAGGCCGCCGGACGCGGCGACTACCTCTCTGCAATCCGGCTCCTGTTCGCGGCCTGCCTGCTCCGTCTTGAAGCGGCCGAGAAGCAGATCTTCCGCCCCGGCACCACGAACCGAGAACACCTCAAACGCCACCGAAAGTCCCCCGTCTTCGAACCAATGAAGGTCTTTGTCGACACGATCGAGACCCGATGGTACGGCCAGGGCGAATGCGGCCCCGACGACTTCGAAGCCTGCCTCGCCGCACACGCCCGGATACGAGACCTCGCGCAGGAGCACGCCCATGCTCACCGCGCGTAATGTGGTGATCACGACGATCGCCATCGCCGTCCTCTCAATCGCCTGGATGGCCTACTCGCTGAGTCGTCCGCCCGACAGCGGCGGTTTCGGCCGCGACTCGTACGGGACGCGCTCGGAGGGGCGCCGCGGAATCTTCGAGGTCCTGCAAACCCTGGGCATCCCGGCCGATCGGGCCATCGGACCCCCAACCTCAGTAATCGGCCGAGAGGCCACACTTGTCCTCTGGGAGCCGCAGGCCGAGCTCGTCCACGTCGAGCCGGCCTACCTGCGCGAACTCTCCCGATGGGTCGAGTCGGGCGGCCGGGTCGTCATCGCGCCCGACTCCCGGACCGCCGCCGATCGATCGATCCGTGTCATCCGGCAGAAGACTCCCAAAAAACCGGCGAAGCCCGAAGCGCCGGTCAAGTCGGCGGCCGAAGAACTGGGACTGCCCCACCTGAAGCTCCGGGCGATCGACCCGAAGACCGGCCGCGAGCCGACTCCGAAGCCCGAGCCAACCACCACAGATGAGGTCCAACGGCTCCGCGCGATCCTCACGAACGCCGGGCAGGCCGAGCCCACTCTTGCAGTCGCCGTCCAGTCGGCCGGCACACTGGCAAGGTCGCTCGGCGGGGTCTCGAAGATCCAGGTTCCCGAGCCAAGCGTTTCCGTGATCGAACCCGGCCAGCCGGCCCCCGACGGGACACTGACCTTCCACGACGAAAAAGGCCAAAGCCATCTTCTGGCGGCCTCGTACCGGAAGGGTCGGGGC
>DAIDJI010001003.1 GCA_027451455.1 Planctomycetales bacterium
GAAGACCGGCCCGAACTGGTGCGAGAAGCTGTCGAAGCGGTCGGGCTGCAAGGTTAGCGGGGCGAGCGCGGTGAGGAGGTTCCAGGGCGTGACGGCCATCGGCCGCTTGATCGGATCGAGGACCTCGTCCAGCCCCGAGCCGCCGAAAATCTGGCGGAAGAATGGAAAGACGGGATTTCCTGTGTGGACAAAGGCTCGCAGGTACCACCAGCCTCCGACCGCGAGCACCATCGCCGAAAAGATGGAGACGTATCGCCATCGAGTGCCGTCGCGACCGCGAGCCCCGAGAACCATCGCCATCAGACCGACCAGCACCAGCGCCGGATACTTCACGCCGATCGCCATTCCCGCGAGCATTCCGGCGACGGCCGCCGCGCCCAGAGTCGGCCGGTTGAGCAGCCGGGTCCAGGCATGAATCGCCGCGGCGCCAAAGGCGGCGAGCGAGACATCGTTCAGAGGGGCCGACATTCCATTGGAGATCGCCGGAGCGAGCAGGACGATGACCCCAGCCCACCAGGCCCGTCGTCCGAGGGTTGGCCTTGCCATCGCAGCGACGTTCGCCACCAGCGAAAGGCCGAGGAACCATGAGATCCATCGGCAGGCGACAGGGCCGCGAAAGGCCAGCGCGAGGGCGTCAAGCATCTCGGTCAGCAGCGGATAGATGGTCTCGTGCAGGTCGGGATCGTAGCCGACCGATCCTCGCCAGAGGAAGACCTTCGGGACTTGAAGGTGATAGCAGAGGGCATCGCCATCCGTGACGGGCGCATTGCAGACGATCGCCGTCCCGAGGATCGCGACGCTCGCCATCGCGGCCAGGATCCGGTCGAGCGTCGACCAGGGCGCCCCGTCGTCGGTGAGTGGCCCTCTCCAACGAGCCAGGGACCACGACCACGGGCGACGGGCCGCAAGGAGAGAGAGTCCCAGCAGACCCAGCATTCCGAGCCGATCGAGCCGGCCGAGTTCGCCGAGGGCGAGGGTCCCCATGGCGATCAGACCCCAGCCAAGGGGGAGTGCCAGCCCGGCGGCGTCGTGCGGATGGTCGGGCGTCTGGCCGAGCCGGTCGAGCACCCGACGACCAAGGCCGGTCCCGATGGCCGCCAGCAGCGCCACGAAGGCCAGGTCGATCATGAGAAGATCGTGTCCAGCTCCCCGGATTCGACAAGGTCGAGGAATCGCCCGGCCCTTGGATATTCCGGGACCGGGGCACTGGCCTCGGGGCGGTCCAGGACGGCCACGCAGAACTGCGAGGAGTCTCGGTCCGGATCGCCGGGGATCGGCCCGGCCTCGACCAGTTCGATACCCCGGGTGCGATACCAGGCAGCGGTATCGTACCCGTATCGGTTATAGCTGACGCTGGTCTCCTCGCTGTGAGCGGCGAACCGACCGGTGACACGGAGGACCTCTGCCCGGATCCGCTCGGCCGCTGGCGGCGGGTTGTGCAGGATCACGGCCGAGGTGACGACCAGGTCGAAGCTCGAGTCCGGGAAGGGCAGATACTCGCCGCGGCCGAGCAGCAAGCCGACTCCAGCGTTCGGGCCGAGGTAACGGCGAGCGTGTCGGAGCTGAGACGGGCTGAAGTCGACGCCCACCATCGGCACGTCCAGCCGTTCCCGCAGGGCCCGGAGGAGTTTCCCGTAGCCGCATCCGACCTCCAGGATCGAACGAGGCTCGTATTGTGCCAGTCGATCGGCGATCCATTCCATTCGCCGCGAACGGGAGGGCTGCCCCTCTTGCTCACGGAAATAGTCGTCGCCGCCGCGGAGTGTCCAGTAACGACGGGGGTCGTCGTATAACAGTCGGCGTTTCCAGGCCGGCCATCGGCCGAGGGTCCGCCGGAGGGTCTTGTGCCAGGCATATCCGGCACCTCGTGTCCGCAGCGCCATCCAGGCACGGGCGGGCAGCGCGATCCGGGAGCGATCGATCGAATCCATGAGACCTTCCCT
>DAIDJI010001004.1 GCA_027451455.1 Planctomycetales bacterium
CCAAGCATGGCTGGTACAACAGCATTCAGGAGTTCCTAGCAGACAACCGGTTCGGATCAGAGGCTAACTTCAACCGCCTCGAATGGACCAACTCCAGCTACTACACCTTCGGAGACGGCCTCACCATCGCCTACCACGGCCTGAACCTCGGCCGAGTCTCCCTCTGCGCCACCGCCGCCGGCGCCATGCGGGTAATGATGGCGAACATGATCCCCTGGGCCAGGTTCCGCCGGACCTACGGCGAGGCAATCGTCCATCGCGAGCTCGTCCAGCGCCGAATCGGCCGGCTCGCCGGCCTGATCGCCGGCTGCGACGCGCTCGTCGCCTGGTGCTCTTGGCTCCTCGACCAGGGCTTCCGCGGCGAGATGGAATGCATCATCGCCAAGATCTTCGGCTCCGAGGCCCAGAAGGAAGCCGCGATCGAGTTCTTCATGAAAACCCACGGCGGCCGATCCTTCCTCAAGGGTCATCCGTTCGGCGAGAACGTCCACGAATATCTCGCTCCCTGCATCTATGAGGGTGAGGGCGAGATGCTGGGCATGGCGTTCTTCAAGTCGCTGATCAAGGAGCACGGCAAGACCTACTTCGAGCCGATCGGCAAGGCCCTGGCGGCCTCGGGGATCAAGAAGCCGAACCCGATGAACCCGGCCCACGCCTGGGCCCTTCGCTCGGCTCTCGTCCCGTACGCGGAATGGCGAATGCGCGAGGCGGTCACGCCCCGTTCCCACCCGTCCTTCCCGGGCCTCCCTGCTCGCCTGGAAGCCCACGCCCGGTTCGCCGCGGACGGCTTGCAGCGAAGCCGCCTGGAGATCAGCGGGGCGATGGTCAAGCACCAGCTCAAGCTGGCCGACCGGCAGTGCCGGATGGCCGAACTCTCCCAGCGCGTGCAGGACCTCCTTGTCATCCTCGCGACAAGCACCTGGGCGGGCCGGCAGTCGAGTGATCTCGTCCACGACGCCGCCGACATCCTCTGCCAGGACCTCACTCGAAAACTGACCGGCAAGCGCCCGACCGACGCCTACTTCCGCGCCGTAACGAAGCTGGGCGAGCGGATCGCCGAGGGCGGCTTCGAGGTCAACACCAACATCGAGGCCGACCCGATCCTGATGCCATATTCTCAGTAGGTCAGGCTTTCCAGCCTGACCCGCACCCAGAGGGGGCCCCTCGAACCGTCCTAACCTGACCCACAACCTTCCAAGTAGGTCCGGCTTTCCAGCCTGACCCGCACCCAGAGGGGGCCCCTCGAACCGTCCGAAACTTGACCCACAACCTTCCGAGTAGGTCAGGCTTTCCCGGCCTGACCGGCGTAGAGAGAGGGGCCGCCGGCCCGTCCCCGCCCGACCCGAGTCCGCGTCAGGCTGGAAAGCCTGACCTACGAGGATGCAGTGGACATGTCCGAGACATTCCGACTGGAAGAGCTGAACGACAAGATCGCCCTGGTCACCTTCGACCTCCCCGACAAGAAGGTCAACACGCTCGGGCAGTCCTCGCTCCGCGAGCTGGCCGCCCTGGTCGCGAAGCTCTCGCAGCGGACCGACCTCCGCGGCCTGCTCTTCCAGAGCGGCAAGCCAGGCCAGTTCGTCGCCGGGGCCGACCTCAACGACCTGGCCATGCTCGCCTACATCACTCCCGAACAGGCCGCCGGCGCCCTCTCCGCCGGCCATCAAATCTATAATCAGATCAGCAATCTTCCTTTTCCCACGGTCGCGCTGATCGACGGCAACTGCCTGGGCGGCGGCACCGAGCTCGTCCTCTCGATGGACGACCGGATCGCCTCGAGCGCCTCGCACACGGTGATCGGCCTCCCCGAGACGGTGACGCAATCCGAAATCCTCGATCAAATTCACGCGCTGAACGCGGACCCCGCGATCCATGGTATTCTGGTGCAACTCCCGCTGCCGCCGCAGATCGAAGTCCGCCCGATCCTCGAGGCGATTGCCGC
>DAIDJI010001005.1 GCA_027451455.1 Planctomycetales bacterium
AGCAATAGACGGCGAGCGCTGCCGAGGTGTTCCCCGTGCTGGCGCACGCGACGCGATGCGCCGAGACCATTCGTGCATGTGTGAACGCGGCGGTCATGCCGTTATCTTTAAAACTACCCGAAGGATTCATTCCCTCGTACTGGAGCCAGAGGCGGCCCTGGTTGAGGCCGACGTACTGGGCGACCTTGTCGGCCGGTTGGAGGAGAGTCTGGCCCTCGCCGATGGTGACGATGCTTTCGGGGGGAGCGAATGGGAGGAGGTCGCGGAACCTCCAGACGCCGGAGAAGTTCAAGGGCTCGTGGCGGTCCGCCCATCGCGTCTGGAACTGGGCGAGGCGATTGGGGACGGGGAGGCGGTCCCAGTTGTAGACGACGTCGATCAGGTCGGCGCAACGTGGGCAGGCGAAATGGGTTTCGTCAACGCCGAAGGTAGCCGCGCACGTCGGATTGATGCACTGCTGGTAGGCGGCGGTTTGCACGGAAGCGGGCGCGTGTGGGGTCGTCTGCTGGATCATCGGTCGGTCGCTCGATCGCTGGCTGAGGCCGGGACGGGGGCGGCCCGCCGGCCCGGATGCTGCTGGGCCCCCATGCCCCCACTCTACGACCGGCCGTCCCCGCGAGCAAGCGACGATCGCCGGGTAGGGCCAGGGAACTGGTATGGCCGGACCCTATTGTTCATTAACCCGAGAATTCAATTGCATGTGCCGAACAAGAGGTCTTGACGACTCCTAGGCATAAATCTATTATAAGCTGTAGCGATTCTTAACTGGTCGGAAAGGGCCCCGACCGCGCGAGCATCGCTCGACGGAAATCCCCAGTCCATAGCGATTTGAGGTAAAGCAATGCCTCCCTCCACCACGAAGTCCTCCCGGTCGTCAAAGTCGTCCGGCGGAGCGGGCGGTCGTACCACTGCCGAGATCCGCCGCGTCGCGGAACTGTTGAAGCAGGTCTCCGATCCGACCCGTCTCCAAGTCCTCATGCTGTTGAGTGAAAAGGAACGGAACGTCACTGAGTTGTGCGCCGATCTAGGCACCCAGAGCCAGCCCGCTGTCAGCCACCATCTGGCGCTGCTGCGGCATGGCCGGCTGATCGAGCCCCGTCGCTCGGGGAAGCATAACTTCTACGCCCTGACCGAGGCTGGTCGGGAGCTGGCGCAGGTTGTCAATTCGGTTGTGAGTTGAGCTGAGCGGATCGAGGGGTGGTGTCGGTCGGGGCTGGCCTCCGCGAAACGGTCTCCCGGTAGGGTCGTTCGCGGGGGCGAGCCCGCTTCTGATTTGGGGTTATCTTCGGACCCACTGCTTCAATCGGTCGAGTCCGATCGCCAGGTCGCGCAATCGGCCCGCCTGGTCACCAACCTCGCGCTCGATGACGAGCGGACCGGAATAGCCGATGCTTTCCAGCGCGGCGAGGAATGCGGGGATATGGACCTCGCCCTCGCCGAGCGGAACCTCCTCGCCCCAGGTTCCCGGGACGCGGGGACGTCGGGCGTCTTTCAGGTGGACGGATCGGATATCGGCTCCGAGGATCGCGACGGCCCGGATCGGGTCGCCCATGTCGTAGAGCAGCATGTTCGCCGGGTCGAAGTTGACCCGGATCGACGGTGATTTGAGGTCATCGAGCGTTTGGCGGAGGAGTTCGGCGGTCTCCTGACCGGTCTCGAACGCGAGCGTGACGCCCGCCTCGGCGGCGAGTTGTCCGGCCTTGGCAAGGGTATCCAGCATCGACGATCGGTCCGGATCTCCCGGCTCGGGGAGGAATCCGGCATGGAGGGTCAGGTCCTTCAGGCCGAGAGCCCGCGTTCGTTCCAGACCCCATCGAAGGCGGTCGAGCCGTTCGGCCCGGGTGGCGGGATCGCCGAACCCGCCGGTCCGCCGGATGGTCTCGGGGGTCGTGTAATCCTCGCCCGGGAAGCCCAGCATGGCGCCCGTCATCAGGATTCC
>DAIDJI010001006.1 GCA_027451455.1 Planctomycetales bacterium
CAGGCCGTGCGCTGCCCTGGTGCGTGATCTCAAACAGCGCGGCCTGCTTGACGAAACCATCGTGATCTGGGGCGGTGAATTCGGCCGGACACCGATGGGCGAGGTGCGCGAGTCTACCGGACGCAACCACCACATCGATGCCTTCACCATGTGGTTCGCCGGCGGCGGCTTCAAGGCCGGCCAGGTCTATGGTCAGACCGACGAGTTCGGCTTCGGTGCCGTCGAAAAACCCGTCCATGTCCACGATATCCACGCCACGATCCTGCATCAACTGGGCCTCGACAGCCGGCGCCTCGAAATCCCCGGCCGCAAGCGGCTCGACATCGACCACGGCCAGCCAATCCGCGAGATCCTCGCCTGAGTCCCGGGACGTCCCCGCGAGGCTCGTGGTACAATCGAACCCGCTCGGCGGGTCGGGCCGCCGAGCACGCTCCGTGGCCCGCTTCAGGGGGGAAGATGTCGGTCGAGCATCTGGATGTCCTCATCGTCGGCGCCGGTATTTCCGGAATCGCGGCCGGATATTACCTGCAAAAACGCTCCCCGTCGCGGAATTACGCGATCCTGGAAGCACGCAATGACCTCGGCGGAACCTGGAGCCTGTTCCGATATCCCGGCGTCCGGTCCGACTCCGATATGTTCACGCTCGGATACTCTTTCCGACCGTGGGAAGACGCCAGGTCGATCGCCGAAGGACCCGCCATCCTCGAGTACCTGCGCGCGACCGCCCAGCACTTCGGGATCGACCGCCAGATCCGCTTCGGGCACCGGGTGATCTCGGCCTCGTGGTCCTCGACAGAGAACCGCTGGACGATCGAGGCCGAGGTCGGCGAGAGCCGGGAGCCCGTCCGATTGACCTGCCATTTTCTCTTCATGTGCAGCGGTTATTATAGCTATCGGGAAGGCTATCTGCCCGATTTTGCCGGTCGAGACGACTTCCAGGGCGTGCTCGTCCACCCTCAGAACTGGCCCGCGGATCTCGACCACCGCGATCGTCGGGTCGTGGTGATCGGCAGTGGTGCCACGGCGGTGACGCTGGTTCCCGCGCTCGCAGAGACCGCCGCGCACGTGACAATGCTCCAGCGCTCCCCCTCGTACATCCTTTCCATCCCCGCCGAGGACCACGCCGCCCGGTCGATCCGCCGATACCTCCCGGGCCAGATGGGACACCGGCTCATTCGATGGAAGAACATCCTTTTGTCGATGTACCTCTATCGATTCTGCCGCCGGAAGCCCGCTGAGGCGAAGGCCCTCTTACGGCGCGGCCTGACCCGCCACTTACCGCCCGAGATGGACCTCGATACCCACTTCCAGCCGAGGTACGACCCCTGGGACCAGCGCCTCTGCTTCGTCCCCGACGGCGACTTCTTCCGGGCGCTCCGGTCGGGGCGCGCCTCCATGGTCACCGACGAGGTGGAGAGGTTCCTTCCGAAGGGAATCCAGCTCAAATCCGGCCGCGAGATCCCGGCCGACATCATCGTCACCGCGACCGGCCTGAACCTCCTGGCCTGGGGCGGCCTGCGGCTCGAGGTCGACGGCGAGGTCCTGGAGCCGAGTCGATGCCTGACCTACCGGGGCGTGATGCTCGGCAACGTTCCCAACGCCGCCTTCTGTGCCGGCTACGCCAATAACTCGTGGACCTTGCGTGCCGAGCTGACCGCGCAATACGTCTGCCGGCTCCTGAATCACATGAAACGCCGGGGCTACAACCGTTGCGTCGCCCGTTGCGACCTGAATCCGGACGTCGGACGAGATTTGCTCCCGCTGATGTCCGGCTATGTCCGGCGCGGGTCCGGGGCACTCGTGAAGCAGGGGCCGCAACCGCCCTGGATCATGCCCCAGAACTACCTGCGCGACCTGCTCAATCTTCGGTGGACACGGTTAAACGATGGCGTCCTGAAGTTCACCCGGGCCACGAGATAACGGTCCTTCCTCCATT
>DAIDJI010001007.1 GCA_027451455.1 Planctomycetales bacterium
GGCTTGCTGGCGAACTTCTTCTTTAGAAAATGAGTGACGGCTTTCGTGATGGAGAGGCCTTTGATCCTCTGTGCGCCCCACTCCGCGCTGATCTGATTACAAGGTACGCCCCACACCTTCTCGGTGTACGACTTGAAGAAGGTGAGAAACAGCTCGCGGCCGAACCGGTTGACGACCCAGTCCTCGTAGGTCCGCTCGGGCCGGATCGGCCGGGCGCGGGCCTTCAGGTAGCTGGCGATGATCCCGGTCGCCCGAATCGGGCCGAGTTTCCGGAGCGCATCCACCGGCCGAAGGGGGTAGTGGAAGAATTTCCGATTGTAGTAGATCCGGCTGAGTCGGTCCCGGGTGATGAGCTGATCGCCCAGGATCTCGCGCCAGAGGCGGTTGATCTCGCCGCTCTTGGAAAAGAACCGATGGCCGCCGATGTCGAAGCGGAAGCCCTTGTACTCGTCGGTCCGGCTGATCCCGCCGACCATCCTGGAATCGGCCTCCAGGACGACACACGGCTTGCCGTGCTTGCTCAGCTCGTAGGCAGCCGTCAGGCCGGCGGGGCCGCCGCCGGCGATCACCGCGTCGTAGGCGGCCACGACCGCGATGGCGCCAGGGTCCTCCACCCGCGTCCAGCGATGGGGAACTGTCCCGTCGCGTACCATCCCCGTCTGAGGCCGCACCTCGCCCATGACCGAGTCCTCATCCCTGAAGGGGCACGAATCCGACGACGCCCCGATCTCGGCGGGGTGTCGGGCGTTCCCTGGAGTCTCCTCCTACAGATCGGCCGCCCCGGCCCGCGAGTTTTGGCATAAATCCCGGGAGGGGTCAACGCCGATCATGGAGACGCCACCTCCGTCGGGAGTCCGGCTTGACCCGTCTCTCCACAACCGGAGAATAGGCGTCGCGTCGGGATCTACCCCGATCGGGCCGAGGATCGGCCCGGTCTCCGGAGTCGGATATCAGGAAGATCGATCGATGACATACGATCAGTGCCAGGCGGTCCTCGCAGAGCTCGGGCGTCGGCAGGGGACGGATCGGCCCCTCGTCCGGATCATCGCGGGGGGCCTCGTTGTTCGAGGCCGGGTCGTCCGGAACTTGCCCGGGCGCCGCAATCCCGTCTCCCCGTATGGGCTGCTCGTCGTCGAGCAGCCCGGACTGACCCCCGGCCCCGCCTCAATGGTCCAGATCGCCTCCATTCCCGAGGATGGGCTCCACGGCGTCGACGGGTCCTGACCAGCACCTGGCTCGCCCGATCGATCGGTCTAGGGCTGCCAGCCGAGCAGCCCCTCGCCGACCTTCAGACCGACCGCCAGACGACCAAACGCCGACCGAAGCGGCGGATCCATCACCCCCGACCCGGCCAGTCGTGTGTAGGCTCCCAGGAACCGGTTCTGCGCCTGCCAGAGGTCGGGCTCCACGCCGATCCGATCGGCGGCGGCCAGCAACTGCTCGGCCCGGGTCGTGATCCCCGGCAGGTCGGCATTCGGCTCGATCTCATCGAGGGTCCGGATCATCGCCTCGGCCAGCGTCTTCTCGATCAGTTCGCGGCCGGGTCGATGTCCCCAGGCCCGGCCTCGATCGCAGAGCCGCCCAATCGCCTCGGCGGCCCCGGGCTCACCCCGAGAGAGCCGGCCGATCTCGTCGAGCAGGTGCCCGTCGAGATACGCCGAGGCCGCCGAGAGCAGTGGACCAGGGATCGGATAGCTCAGCGCCCCTAACCGGTTGAGCAGATCCTCGTCAAGGTCCGCAAGCCGCTCGAACGACCGCCGGTAATCGGCCAGCCGGTCTTCCAGAAGGATGCCGATAATCCGGCGCTGCTCGTCGCGGAAGAGATCGTCGAGCCGGTGCGACCGACCGGGGAAGTCGCGCGAAACCAGCATCGCGACATCGACCATCGACCCAGCCCGATACGTCTCGAACAGCCCGGACCGGACCCTCGCAAACG
>DAIDJI010001008.1 GCA_027451455.1 Planctomycetales bacterium
GACGGCAGCGACCAGATCGACAAGCTTCTCAATAACATGCGACGCGTAGACCGTGAAGAATGCCTTATCTGGTACGCCGTCCATCCGCCTACTGCGAGAAGTGGTTGGAGGCCGATCGAATCGAGCACGACGTCGAGCACTTCCGGCCCAAGGCGAGCATCGCACGCTGGGATGTCCCCGCACATCTCCGCGAGGAACTGCGCGCCGCCGGCTTCCGGGTCAACCAGCCTCATCGCGGAAGCGAGCCCGGATATCGGCTCCTGGCCTATCACATTCTCAATTACGCAACCGTCTGCAAGGAATGCAATTCGGTCCTCAAGCGGAACCTGTTCCCGATCACCGGGAAGCGGAGCAGCGACGCGAGAGACCCGACCAAACTCGCCTCGGAAGGGGCCCTCCTGATCTATCCGCTCGGTAGCCATGACGCCGATCCCGAGGACCTGATCGAATTCTGCGGGGCCTCGCCCCAGGTCAGGGCGGTCTCCGGTCACGATCGGCTCCGGGCGCTGGTCACCATCGAGGTTTTCGGGCTCGACGACTGGCGCGGGAGGCGATCGCTGATCCTCGATCGAATGGAATGGGTCGAGAAGCTCCTCTGGGCACTTCAGCGGCGTCATCGCGGCCAGGACGCCTCCAACGCCAGAAAGGCGATCGAGCGACTGACCTCAACCACCTTCCGACACGCCAATTGCCTTCGCTCTTTCCGGCGACTCTACGAGAAGAATCCGGTCGAAGCCGAAAGGCTCTACGAGGAGAAGATCCGGCCGCTTCTCGAGAGCTATTCGCCGGCAAAAGGGCTTTCGTGAAAAGGAAACGGCATCGAATTCGAGTTTGCGAGAAGTTCGTCGTCTGGGGCCGACTCCGACGGGAGGATCGATGCCTCACTCCTTCGTGACCGTCTCATCCAGGTTGAGCAGCACCCGGGCCACGGTCGTCCAGGCGGCCAGTTCGTTGGCGTCGGAGCCGGCGGGCGGCGTCGGAGCGAGCAGGGGGGTGGGCGCATCCTTCACGTCCAGGCCAGCGACCTTCGATGCGTTCAGCTCGCCCGATCGGAAGCGGTCAAGCTGATGCCGGTAAAAGGAGACCAGTCGAGAGAGCTCCTCGTCACCTGGCGGACGCGAGAGCGCCAGGCGGAAGATTCGACGCGCCCGAGACTCGATCGCGCGATCGGGACTCTCCACGATCGCCCGACGCGCCATCGCTCGCGCCGTTTCCACGAAGACCGTGTCGTTCAGCAGCGTGAGCGCCTGCAAGGGCGTGTTCGAGCGCTCGCGACGGACGCAGGTCGTCTCCGAGGTCGGCGCATCCATCGCGATCGAGGCGGCGTACGGCGCTGTCCGCTTGAGGAACGTGTAGAGGCCCCGACGATAACGGTCGGCGCCCTGGCTCGTCGGCCAGCGAGACTGGCCGTAGGCGAGCGCTGTGGCGCCCTCAGGCTGCGGTGGGTAGACGCTCGGGCCGCCCAGGCGATCGGTCAGCAATCCCGAGGAAAAGAGCGCCACGTCGCGCACCACCTCGGCCGTCACCCGGAACCGAGGACCCCGGCTCAAATGCTCGTTCGTCGGGTCGAGGGCGTGTTGCTCGGGCGAGGCGCCCGACGACTGGCGATAGGTCGCGCTCGTCACGATGAGTCGGAGCATGGCCTTGGTACGAAAGCCCTGGCGGACGAATTCGGTGGCGAGCCAGTCGAGTAGCTCGGGATGCGAGGGCCGGGCGCCCTGGGTTCCGAAGTCCTCCGTCGTGCGGACCAGGCCCCGGCCAAAAAGCTCTTGCCAGAGCTGATTCATCGCGACTCGGCCGACCAGCGGGTTCGCCGGGTCGACCAGCCATCGGGCCATCGTCAGCCGGTTGAGCGGGGCACCCTTCGGGAGCGGATGCAACACCGACGGCACCCCAGGCTCGACCGGGTCGGCCAGCTTGAGGAACTCGC
>DAIDJI010001009.1 GCA_027451455.1 Planctomycetales bacterium
CGCCACCGCGCGGGCGGCGAACGGCTCGGCCTCGCGGGGGCGGCCGTCGGCGGCGAGGAGTTGAAGGGCCGAAGCCAGTTCCTCACGCACCGGATTTCCCGCCGACTCATCGTGGACGGGAACCAACCGCGACGCAACCTGTTCCGTCTTTTAGCGATGGTCATCGACGGCGGCGGCAACATCCCCCGAATCGGGGCCCCAGCTCCGTGGTGACCTAACAGACTCATCGGCCCTCCCGCAAGACATGTTACCCATTTGCCGCATCGCGGGCGGCCCTGTTGATTTTATGCAACCCCGCTCTATTTTTGTCCTCGCCTCTTTGACGCCCACTTCCTCCGAGGCGAAGATCGAAATCGCACGACGTTACGTGCGACAGAAATTCCACCCGTCGATGACTTGCGACTCTGGAGGATCGGATGAAGGTGTTGGCCAGGATCGGGGCGGTCGTGGCGTTGGGAGCCTTGCTCGCGGAACAGGGGGCTCTCGGCGGGACAATCACGACGTATTCCGACTCGTCGAGCTTCACGACCGCGATGGGCGTGCCGCTTTACGTCGAGGATTTTGGAAACTCGATCGCGTACCCGATCACGACGGGGACGCTCAATTCGCAGACGAACTTTACCCCGCAAAACGGGATCCACATCACGCCTGGCATGATCTTGCCGGGCGTCACCTACTCGACGCCGATCGGAACAGGCAATTTCTTCAATATTGATGAGGGCCTCTACTTCACCGGAGCCTTCCTCGACAACAGCAGCCCCAGCGCTTCCGGCAATTCGCACTCCGCCTTGACGACAACCTTCGATAACGCCGTGAAGGGTTTTGCCTTCGATACCAGCCCGCTGATGGGGTCGAGTCTCACGATTTCGATCCACTTCACCTCGGGGGCGGACTACACGAACACGTTCACCATCGCACCCTCTCCTCTTACCAATCCCGTGCTCACTTATTTGGGATTCATCAGCAGCTCGACCGATATCCTGTCGGCGACGCTTTACGGAAACGATTCGAGCCGCGCCTTCGCCATCGACAATTTCACCTACGCTAAATCCGCGGCGGCGGTGCCCGAGCCGTCCTCGATCGTCAGCGGGGGCCTGGCCTGTCTGATCGGGGCTGTCGGGGCCTGGAGCCGCCAACGCCGTCGGTCGTCTGAAGAGTGATCTGGCCATTTCCTGGATCATCGGCCCAACGATCGACCGGTCGCGATCCGTTTCACGGCCGGTCGATCTTGCTCGTGGCGAGCAGTGCGAGCGTAGCCCAGCCGGCCGTTGAGATGCGCTGGGCGTAGCTGGAGCCTCCGGCCGGTCGCGTCGTCTCGGGCCAGCTCCCGTCGTCTTGCTGTCCGGCGATCAGGAAGCTCCGACCCCGAGCGATCATCCGGCGGACTTCCTCGGATGGATCCCCGCACCGAGCGAGCCCGAGCAACGCCAAGGCCGTGTCGAACGGCTCGGGCGGCGAGGTGGCGTAGGGTCCCCATCCACCGTCTTCAGTTTGGGCGCGGTCGAGCCATTCCACCGCCGATCGTCGGCGGTCCCTCGATCCGCGTGACGACATCAGGGCAACGGCGGCATCGGCCGTCGCGGCGATCTCCTGGCGCGAGAGCCAGCCATCGGCGCGGGCGATCGCGTCCCAGAATCGGGACGGATTCGACGCCTCCAGCAGCTCGCGTGCAAGGTAGGTTGCGAGCGCCCGTCCGTAGGCGGCCGGCGAGCCGGGGGTATCGTCGCCATCGGACCGCCACGAGCCATCCTCGGCCTGGTCACGTGCCAGCCGGGCGGCAGCCTCGATCATCGGATGCCGATCGGTGATCGCGCCGGTACGGGTCGCGGTCGCCAGCGCCGAGGCGAAGGCGACCCGCGCGAGCCTCTTGCCTGATCTATCGCAAGCTGCACGCGCTGCCGCTGGACGTCGAGGTGTACGCGCCCTATG
>DAIDJI010001010.1 GCA_027451455.1 Planctomycetales bacterium
TCTGCGATGATGATCGCTCGATACCAGGCGGGCCGTCGCGAGAGATAGGCGACGGCGGTTGTGAGTGCGTGGAAGCCGGTCAACTGCCGCATCCCGCTGCACGCCTCGGCGACGAAGAGCTGGATGCCGCCGGGGAGGGTCATGTGGTTCCCCTCGCGGAGGACGGGAACGCCGGTTGCGTTCATCACGGCTGAGGCCACCTGGCTGGCGAGAAGCTGCAAGGGCGAGGCGAGCTTCGAATAGACGGCCACCGGGAGCGGGACCATGAAGATCAGGAAGAGGAACGCGAACCAGTAGCGCTGGAGGGCCTCACGACCGGCGAGCAGGCCGAAGAGGCCGGTGAGGCCGAGGAGGAACGCGAGCTGGCCGACGAAGGGGACCGGGAGTGGGATCGTCAGCAGCGAGAGGATCACGGAGACGGCCAGGAGGGTTGTGCCGATCCCGGCGCCACCTCGGAGGGAGACGGGCCCGCGCCGCGCGGCCTGGTCGGCGAAGTAGAGTGCGATCGGTGCGACGAGGAAGCCGTGGCTGTAGTTCTCGTCGGTGGTCCACGAGTAGTAGAAGTGCCAGAGGACCTCGCGGAAGTAGACGAGGTAAAGCACGATGCAGATCGCGGCGCCGTACCAGCCGGGGCGTTGGGCGGGATCGGCCAGCGACTGGCGGATCAGTCCATGAAGGCCCTGGGGAGCGTGGTCTTTCGCGGCGAGTGGTGCGGGCGCCTCGGTGAGTGCCGCCATGTCGAGTGTTCCTTCACTTGATCCTGGGGAATCCGTCGAGAATCGAGGGCGAGCCCTCCTCCGTTGCGTCTGGCTGGCGGGACCTCAATTTGCTCGGTAGGTCCCGTACGTCTCTCGGGCTCTCGCGCGGGAGGAGCCGGACCCCTTGATCAGGCCCACGCGTCGCGAGATGTCGTCGCTATTTCGGGCGGCGAGCACCGCCCGGAATGCGGCCTGCCTCTGTCCCTCGTCGTTGAGCCGATCGGCGAGATCGGCGAGGTTGAACCACCACGATCGGCGGATCAGATCGTTGTCGACGGCCTCGATGGCCTGTCGGTACTGTTCGGAGGCCTCGTCCCAGCGCGATCGGAGGGCGAGGGCTTCTGCGCGGGCGGCCAGGCGTCGAGCGTCGGGCGATTCGCCGGTGGATCGATCGTTGAGCAGTTCGTCGAGGAGCGAGTCGGCCTGGGCGTCGCCGCGATCGCGAAGGAGTCGGGCGGTCGCCAGCAGGACGGTTGGATTGCGGGGCAGGGCGGTGGACCATTCCTGGAACGGAAGGCCGTCGTGCCCGGCCAGTTCGGTGAGGATGTCGCGGATGGCGTCCTCTGCCGGGAGATAATAGCGACGGCCGCCCTCGTCCTCGGCGAACCGAGGGATCGCCGATCGAGAGAGGCCGCCGCCGGCCGCTGTCTCGATGGCCCGGTGATAGAGTCGAAGCGCGGCTTCCTTCTTGCCGGAATCCATCAACCGGCGAGCGCTCCAGGCGAGGCTCACGGAGTCGCGACTGAGCCCAAGGCCCCGAATTCGCCCGGGGACATCGACGCCAGGCCCCTCGATCTGCGTCATCGCGAGCCGGGCGGTCGGGTTCAGCGGTGAGATTTCGAGGGCTTTTGTGACGAGTGTGGCGACCTGGCCCGTGGCCGGGTCTTCCTCGGCGCCCGCGGAATAGATGGCCCAGTTCGCCATGTGCTGCGAGGTGGTCCGGATCCACTGGCCGTTGGGGGGAATGACGTCCGGCGCCATGGGTCGCGCCCGGCCCGGGCTGTCGGAGGCGAGCAGGCGGTTCGTGACCTCCGCAGCGTTCCTGGCATCGCGGGCCCACCACCAGCCGAGGGCGCAACAGATCGCCCCGACCGAGAGCATGAACGCCCCGACCGGCGGGAGAGCCAGCCAGACGGGGAGGTCCCAGTGCGCCGGCTCCGTCGGAACGGTC
>DAIDJI010001011.1 GCA_027451455.1 Planctomycetales bacterium
GAAAACGCTCTGGTCCATGGCCTGGTTGACGGCGGGATGGCCGCGCGTGACCAGGCCTTTGGCTGGCATCACGAGATGATGGAGAATCACGAGGATGACGAGGCGCATCTCCTCGGAAATGGAACCGGCCTGCACGACCACGACGAGAACGAAGATCATGACGCCAAGCCCCGTCGGACCCGGGCGAAGCGGACCACGGGCGGGACGACTCGCAAGACCTCTCGGCCATCGTCGCGGAAGAAGGGTTGAGCCGGGGCGATCCCGGACCGAAAATCAGGGTGTATCGACGGGGTCGCTCCGGAACTGCCCGGGGCGCTGACCTCGTCGTCCCGCGAGCCGCTCGTACAAAAGGAATCCTGGGATGCCGGTGACGAGGTCCGAATTGCTCTTCCTCTGCGGCGGCGCCATTGCCGGCGCAGTGGCCGCGAAAAACTACGACAAGATCAAGGCAAAGGCCGGCCCCATCATGGCTGCCGCCGGCGCCGCTGTCGGCGACGCCTACACGGCCGCTGCCCGCCGAGTCGGCGAGCGCGTTGAGGCGATGCAGGACGCGATGGCCGAGGCCAGTCAAAACAGCACAACCGCTGGTGCTGCTGAGACATCCGCCACGCCTCATTTCTCAACCGCTAACGGCACATCCGCCTGACTCTCCCGGTCATGCGATGGGCTCTCGGATCGGCCGGATCGTTCCCCGGTCCGATCGCCGT
Source organism: Planctomycetales bacterium (assembly GCA_027451455.1). Lineage (GTDB taxonomy): Bacteria > Planctomycetota > Planctomycetia > Isosphaerales > Isosphaeraceae > JAKAUH01. The sequence continues at coordinate 708 of DAIDJI010001011.1, forward strand.
ACGTCCAGCAATCTCGCGTTCAGGTTGGACCGGTTATCATCCGCTGAATGTGCCCCCGTACCGCCGGCTCGATCAGTTTCCAGGCCAGGGGTATATGTCCCTGCGCGTAGAGGAGCCGCTCATCGTACCAGAGGCGGACCTCGTAGCCCGACCCTCGGATCGTCGCCGCCTGACGGTCTTCCGACCAGTCTACCTTCTGAATCCAGGACCTGAATCGAGACACCGCCTCCTCGATCCCGGCCTCAAACTTCGCCTGCGCGGCCTCCGGCGTCTGGTGGTGTTCCAGCGAGAATTCCAGTCGCGCCATCTCCAATTCGCCTCCCGTCGCGGGCCGTCTTTAGCGTCCCCGATCCGCCTCCGCTCGTCCCGCAACCCTGGTGCCATCGACCCAACCCGGCGAAACGGCCCTGGGCCGATCGCGATGCCCCTCCACCTCTCGGCGAAACCAAATCCTTTTTATGAGGAAGCGGAGAAAAAATCGATCCAGGGCCGAATTTACTGTACAGGCGTTGACAAAAGACCGATCTCTCGTTTCAATCACCAAGGCTGGCTGCCATTCTGTTCATGTGGACACGATGGGGCCGGTTTCTTAGGGATTGGGAGGGGATCATGGCAAAGGCGATTCGGGACGGGTTCCACGCGATCACGCCGAGCCTGGTGGTCAAGGGCGCGGCCGAGGCCATCGAATTCTACAAGCGGGCCTTCGGCGCCGAGGAGGTCGATCGAACGGAGATACCGTCGAAGGACGGCGGGACCGTCATCTGCCATGCCGAGTTGCAGATCGGCGATTCGAGGCTGATGCTCTGCGACGAGTTCCCCGAGCACGGCGCGCTCGGCCCCCGTGGCCATACGTCGGTCTCGATCTTCCTCTACGTCGAGGACGTCGACGCCGTCTACGCGAGGGCGGTCGAGGCGGGGGCTGTGCCGGAGATGCCGCCGGCCGACATGTTCTGGGGCGACCGATGGGGGAAGCTGGCCGACCCGTTCGGCCACCAGTGGTCAATTGCCACCCACTTCGAGGACGTCCCCCGCGAGCACATCCGGGAGCGGATGGCGAACGCGATGGCCGCGGGTGCGTGCTCCGATGCGGCCGTCGAGGCCTGACTGTCGGCCCTCCCGGCTACTTGCGCCGGAAAAGATGAGCCAGGACGGCCTTGGCGAACCCGGCCAGCCAGTCGGCGCGCCGGGTCTCCTCGAGGTGACGGGCGAGGG
>DAIDJI010001012.1 GCA_027451455.1 Planctomycetales bacterium
GAGAATGGTCGTCGCCGCCGCGCTCACACTCACGAATAAATTAGGGGACATCGAGTCTCTCTCCTCGGGTCCTCATCCGGAAGAGATCGGATCGGCCGGGCTCTGCCGGCCGGATTCCGCCAAGTGGAGACGATTGATGGAAAACACGCAACGACCGATGGAGCGGGCGGCCCATTTTCTGGGTAAGTATTTCCTGGCCCTGCTGATCGGCTCGTACCTGGCCGCGGCCTTCGCGCCGGGGCCTGGCCTCTGGATCCGAGGATTGACGCTTGGGCAGGTCGGCATCGGCTCGATTCGGACAGAAGCCTCGGTGCCGTTTTTGATGCTCGCGTGCCTGCTCTTCAATGCCGGCCTGGCGGTGGAGACGTCCCGGCTCGGCGGCTTCCTCCGGCACCCCCGGCCGCTGGTCGCTGGGCTCTCGGCGAATATTTTCTTCCCGATTATCTACATTATTGTGATGGCGGGGTGGATGACGCACTGGTCGAACTCCGACGAGGCGCAGTGTATCCTCGTCGGTCTGGCTCTGGTGGCCTCGATGCCGATTGCCGGGTCGTCGACGGCCTGGTCGCAGAACGCCGACGGCGACATGACGCTGAGCCTGGCCCTTGTCCTCGGGTCGACGTTCCTGAGCCCACTGGCGACACCGATGGCGCTGCACACGGTCGGGTTCGTGACGACCGGCGACTATTCGGAAGACCTGCATGAGCTGGCTGGCGGGCACACCGAATCGTTCCTGGCGATCGGCGTGCTCGTCCCATCACTGCTGGGGATTGCCGTCGGGCGGATGTTCGGCCGAAACCGGGTCGTCGCCGCCAAGCCGGCGTTGAAGGTTTTGAATTCGGCCATCCTGATCGTGCTGAATTATTCCAATGCGTCGATTTCGTTGCCGAAGGTCATCGCTCATCCGGACTACGACTTTCTGGGTTTGATCGTGGCGATCGTGTCGACGCTCTGCATTCTGGCGTTCGCGGTCGGATGGGGAATCGCCCGGATGCTGGGTGTGGGGCGGGACCGGCAGGTTGCGCTGATGTTTGCCCTGGGGATGAACAACAACGGGACGGGTCTTGTGCTCGCCTCGATGGCACTGGCCGATCATCCTCAGGTAATGCTGCCGATCATTTTCTATACTCTCGTCCAGCACCTGGTGGCAGGTGGGGCTTATGCCCTGATCGGTCGGCGGCCGGATCCGAGCGACGGCGGCCCGTCTCCGATCGAGGTGAGACGGCCGACGAAGGTCGGCTCGACTCACGCGGCGGCGGGCCCGCGTGAGCCGGCGCTGCGGCCGGCGTGATCCGATACCTTCCCGTCGTCTGGTTCCTCGGATACATTTCCTGAAGAGGAACGGAGCGAACGGGGGGCTGGATGATGTTGAGCTCACGGAACGGCTGGCACGACGGCCGGGTCGACCCGATCCGCCGCCTGCGTTTCGACCCCTCGAAGTGGATTGATCCGGCTCGCCCGGTCGATCGCGGGAGCCCGGCTCGGTCCGCGTCCGGGCTCGCTGTTCACGTCTCCGAGTTCGATTCGAGGCCGGGGGCATCCGGCCGTCGGTTCGTGGTGGCGGGCGTTGCGGCGGTGCTGGTTTTCTGGCTGGTCCTCTACGCCTTCTTCCACGACTGGCGGGAGCGATACCGGGCGCGCGCCGCTTATGGGACCGAGCGGGTGGCGCCCGAGGTTGTCGCGTTCGCCGAGCGGACGCCGCCCGGCGTCGATCCTGACTCGTGGCGTGACGCCGTCGCCCGGACCCGCGCGATGCTGGTGACGGTCACCTCGGCCAATGTCCTCGACATGGACGATCTACTAAACCTCCGCGATGAGCTTCAGCGTGCCGTGGCCCGTGTCCGATCCAACCCGAATCGGGCGGTTGCCGAGCTGGCCTGGATCTGGGACACGATGCGGGAGCGCGGAGAGTTCCTC
>DAIDJI010001013.1 GCA_027451455.1 Planctomycetales bacterium
AGCCCGCCAGGCCCATGATAGTGCTTCGGCGCGAAAGTCGGTCATCGCCGGGATCATCCACCAGAACCGCCCCCCCTTCGAGCTTGCTCGTCGGCGGGGCGGTCTTTTTTTGCGCGCCTCTCGTTGAGGTTCCCTCCTCACTGCTCCACCTACCCGCAAATCGTCCGGGTCGAAACTCCGTGGGCGTTCCGCTACCCTACGCTTCATGAAGCGAATAGATCACGATCCGATGCCCCTCCGGATCGTGGAGTTCCAGGGCACGTCCCCATCCCATGGCCTCCTCGCGTCGATCGTGGAGACCAAGGGCAGACAAGCGTTCCTTCATGGCTTCAAAGTCGTCGACCTCGAATCCCAGCTCGATCGTCTGAGACGCATCTCTGCCTCCAGGCTCTCGAAGGGCCGCCAGCGTGATGTCGGCCCCCTCGGATTTCAGGTAGAGGAAGTCCGGAGGGTGGGAACGTCGGGGCTCCTCGATCATCCCGAGAACGTCCTCGTAAAATCGTCGGGAGCGCTGCGGGTCGACCACCTGCAAGTTGATCGTGGCGAGTCTGGCCTTCATTTCGGGACTCCGGGTCCTTCACATGGATCGGGGACAGGAACCACGGGGGCATCCTACTTGTCGCTCGCGGGGCGTTCTTGAACGATTGCGACATCCTGGGCCGCGATCCGGATTTTTTGGGCGGTCGCCTCGCGTGCGAATCGGGCGGGCGTCCGGCCGGCGTATCGACGGAATTCCCGGGTCATGTGGGGCTGGTCGGCGTATCCCGAGGCGATCGCGAGCCGGGCCAGATCGGTCGACGGGTTGGCCCAGAGGGCATCTCTCACGAGCTGAAATCGCGAGAGGGAGGCGAGGCGCTTTGGGGAGGTGCCCGTAAGGGCCCGCACCCGCCGCTCGACCTGGCGACGGGAGGTCCACCGATCGCGGATGATTCCCATGGTCGGCCGGGGCCCGGAGCCCAGAAAGGGGTCGACGATCTCGGCTGCCGACAGGTCGACGGGCCACCGGGCGACCTCCTCCCGCAGCGATTGCTCGAAGAGGCCTGCGAGAGCCGGCCAATCCCGGAGTCGGACCCGCTCGACGATGGCGGGAAGCCGATCGCCGAGGAGCCGATGGGCGGGCCTCCAGCCGGATGCCGACGGGCCCGGGTCGACCTCCTGGAAGCGGCCGATCGTCCAGGGCTGGAGCCGGGCGGCCATGCATCGGACGATCCCGTCGGCCTCGATCCGCAGGGGGCCGTCGAGCAGTCCGATGGTGAAGCACGTCGGGAGCCTCTGCCGCTCGCCTCCTTCGACGACATGCAGGTCGTCGGCGCAGCAGATCAATTCGCCGAAGCGATCCGGCGTGATGGTGAAACCTCCCATCGCGGCGAGGTCCCGCGCCAGGCCCCAGTACTCAACGACGAACGGGCGCATCGAGGGATCGGGGTCGCATCGGAACCGCCCGTTGTCGATCGCCGACGGCCCCGGGAGTGGTCGCGAGGTCTCGTCGGCCCGGCTCTTCTCGGCACCCCCGATCATCCGACCCCCCGCGCTGCGTCCGATATGGCCCGGCGCCGTCGCGGATCCGTCCTCGGCGATGGGCGCGGGCCCGACCGTCTCCGAGCCAGGGCCGCGTCCCAGGGCCGCCGGCTCATCCAGGGATACCCCGCCCCGACGATCACCACGGAGTCTCGGGCGACTCCAGGTCGACCCTCCGCCGAGTCGGTCCGGCATCGATTAGGGGCACCGTTCCCGGCCATCGGGCCCGCGACCCCTTCGGAGGTGTCCATCGGCCGCCTAGCCGACCAGCTCTCGGATCGGTTCGGCGGTCGGGGGCAAGATCGCGACCGGCCGATCGGCCTTATCCTGGATGAAGGCGTGCGGGTCGATCCCGAGGTTGTGGTAGATCGTCGCCAGAACGTCCTGGTAGTG
>DAIDJI010001014.1 GCA_027451455.1 Planctomycetales bacterium
TCAGGAGCGACGGCTCGTGATTCGGGTTGTCGGTATAGAGCGACCGGATCACGCAGAGGTCATCCACGTGAGCGGCGAGGTGGGGGAACAGCTCGGAGACCTCAATGCCGCTGGCGCCTCGGGGTGCCGCGGTGAACGGCGAGGGCATCAGCTTCCCGCGCTGGCTGCGACCGGTAACGATCGAGGCGGGCGGGGTCTGGCCGGCGTACTTCTGGAGGGCGGGCTTGGGGTCGAAGGTATCGACGTGGCTCGGGCCGCCGTTCATGAAGAGGAAGATGACGTGTCGGGCCCTCGGCGCGAAATGGGGCGGTCGAGGCGCCATGGGATCGGTGGGGATGGGCGACTTGCCCGGCGTGGGCGTGGCGGCGTGGAGTCCGGCCTCTGCCAGGACGCTCCCCAGGCCGAGCGCGCCGAAGCCGCCTCCGATCCGGGAGAAGAGCGTCCGTCGACTCATCGGAAGGAGGGCGTCATCGCCCCAGCCCGCCGCCGCCCGAACTCCGGTCGTCCGCATGGTCGCTACCTCCTCCGGGCCGTCCCTCGATCGTCCCGGGCCGCGCCGGGGACGTCTCCAAATTTAACGCGCCAGAACCCGTCCGGGAAGCGGCTTGAAGTGCGCCGCCTCCCTCGATGCCCCGCCGAACCGACCGGCCCGAGCGACCTGAATCCGCAGATTCTCATGAAAGAGGGGTTGCAGGCAAGCCGCGAACGTCGCCTAATAGTTTGGGTTTCATGCGAACTGCGATCCGGACCACGGATCCTCTCCCTCCGGCATGAGTCCTAACCCGCCTGGATCGTGAACGCCCGGAAATCCCCTCCTCCGGGCCGCCTACGAGGTCGTCGATGGCGATCCCTGATCGCGGTCGGCGATCCCCGCCAGCAGAGCGCTGAACACGCCCTTTTGGATCTTCTTCGGCCCAGACATGGGCATGGATTTGGGATTTGTTCGAGGCGTGCCATCGCTCGCCTTGATCTCCGCCTTCCTCGTTTCCTCCCAGCGGGAGATTCTTCGATGATTCCGAATAGGTTTCGATTCGCAGTGTCCATCCTCTTCGCGGGGGCGTTGATGGTCTCCCTCGGCTGCGAGGGAGGCACCGGCGGCTCCGCACAGCCGACCATCGACCTTTCGAGCCAGCCCAAGGCCCCGGCGACAGCCGACGGCGGTCCAGCCATGCAGAAGGTCGAGCCGGTCAAGGCGAAGTAAGAACGATCGCGTCGAGCTGCCCGACGTCCGCGAGTTCCTCACCTCTCCCCACTCGCGGTTGGCGCCTCGAAGATTCTCTCCCGCGGCCGACAACGGATGTCGCCGCGTCATCCAGGCCCGCTCGGCTCCCCCTTTCGTCGTTCGGGCCGGTCGCTTTCCAGACCCCTGGTTTCATCCGTTCCGCCACAGTTCAGCAGAAAGTGATGTCATGAGAAATACAGTGTTATCATCTCGTCCGAGGCCCCGCGGCTTCACGCTGATTGAGCTTCTGGTGGTCGGCCGCCTGCTCAACGCACAGGGTGCCGGAGAGCTGCAGTTAGAGCCTCTGTCCGGCGAGGTTCACGCTGCCATCGCAGCGGCTCACCATCCGCTCGCCGGTATACCGACGGTGGACCTCGCGGACCTCGTCACGCAGCTGTGGATCCTGCCGCCGCCGGGCAGTCTGCTACGCGAGCGGCTCACCGCTGTATTCCAACAGCGGGACCTGCCAATGCCGCTCAACGTCGTCGAGGCACAGTCGATTCCTGCGATCCTCGGACTCCTGCACGCCGCGCAGGCAATCGTCCCGCTGCCACGAGAACTCGTTCAGTCGTTGTGCGACTGCGGAGATCTCGCCGTGCTCATCGAGGATATCGGGTTGGATCTTGGCCCGTTCGGTTTGATCACGCGCCGCCAGCATCGTCTCTCCCCAGGC
>DAIDJI010001015.1 GCA_027451455.1 Planctomycetales bacterium
GTCGATCGTCGCGGGAGTGAACGCGGGCGCCGCGGGGGTCGGAGCGGACTTCGTCGGGGTCGCGGCGAGGGTGCTCATGGCGTGGGTTCCGTCGTTCTCGGGGGCCGTCGAACGTTCGGTCGAGACTTGCCCCATTATACGGCCGATCGACCCGATTCGAGCATGTCGGCGAGGGTCTGCTCGATCGAGAAGTTCGGCTCCCAGCCGGTCGCGGCGCGGAGCTTCGACGAATCGGCGACCAGGAACGGGAGGTCCACCGGCCGGACCCTCGCCGGGTCGATCCGGACCTCGATCGGCCGTCTCGCCATCGATCGGAGGGACTCCAGCGCGTCGGCGATCTTCGTGCCGTGGCCGGTGCCGAGGTTGTAGATCTCGCCCGAGGCGCCCCGGGTCGCGAGCAATTGGTAGCCGCGGACGACGTCGCGGACATCGACGAAATCGCGGACGACCTCGAGGTTGCCGACCTCGATCCGCTCCTTCTTCCCCGCCTCGACCTCCGCGACCTGTGCCGCCAGCCCGGAGAGGACGTATCGCGGCGACTGCCGGGGCCCGGCGTGGTTGAACGGGCGGACGATCACGGTGTCGGTCCGGTGGGCGAGGAAATGCTGGATCGCGAGCAGGTCGGCCGCGGCCTTGCTCGCCGCGTAGGGGTTATTGGGCCGCATCGGGCAATTCTCGCGCACCGGGATGAATTCGGGCGCGGGGTCGCCGTAGCAGGTTCCCGAGCTGACGACCACTACCCTCGGGGAGCCCTTCGACGCCCGGACCGCTTCGAGCAGGTTGAGCGTTCCGCCGAGGTTCTGTGCCCAGGTCCCGCGCGGGTCGGCGACGCTCTGCTGCGGGTTCGACTGAGCCGCCAGGTGATAGATGACCTCGGGCCGCTCGCGCGCCAGGAACTCCGACAATTCCGACTCGCCCACCGTGGCCAGATCCATCCGATCGAGCCGGACCGACCCCGAGAGATGCGCCAGTCCCGACGGCCAGGCGCCCCCCATCGAGATCCCGACCACCTCGTCCCCCTCCGCCAGCAGGTGCTCGCAGAGATGCCCGCCCACGAAACCCGACGCACCCGTGACGAGAACGCGCATGCCTTTATGTTTCCGTGATTTGTTATTCGTGGTCCGATGCCTGACCTTCGGCATCGCGGCGATACTCTCCCGATCGGACCCGCTCGATCCATCGGGCGTGGGAACGATACCAATCGACGGTCTCGGCGAGACCCTGTTCGAAGGTGACGGTCGGCGTCCAGCCGAGTTCGGCCTCGGACTTCGAGCAGTCGACCGCATAGCGCCGGTCGTGGCCCGGTCGGTCGGTGACGTACCGGATGAGTTCGTCTCCCTTGCCGCAGAGCTTCAGCAGGGCGCGGGTGACGTCGATGTTGAAGCGTTCGGAGCGTCCGCCGAAGTTGTAGACCTCGCCGGCTCGTCCGGCTCGAAGGGCCGCACTGATGCCCCGGCAGTGGTCGGAGACGTGGATCCAGTCGCGCACCTGTCGGCCATCGCCGTAGACCGGCACCGGGATCTCGGCGAGGATATTGGTGATGAAGAGCGGGATCAGCTTCTCGGGGAACTGATACGGACCGTAATTATTGGAACATCGCGTGATGACGGTATCCATCCCGAAGGTATGATGGGCCGCTCGGACCAGCAAATCAGCGCCGGCCTTGCTGGCGGCGTAGGGGCTGTTCGGGGCGAGCGGGGTCGTTTCGCAGAAGGGCGGATCGTCGGGCGCGAGGGTGCCGTAGACCTCGTCGGTCGAGACCTGCACGAAGCGCCTGACCTTCGCCGTGCGGGCGGCGTCGAGCAGCGATTGCGTCCCAATGATGTTCGTGCGGAGGAACGGCGTCGCGTCGTCGATCGAGCGGTCGACATGGCTCTCGGCCGCGAAG
>DAIDJI010001016.1 GCA_027451455.1 Planctomycetales bacterium
CTGGCCGACGCCCTCCTTGGCATACTCGATCAGCAAGGGGCCGTTTTCGAGCTGATCGTCTCCGACGATCGTTCCGACGACAGGACCATCGAACGGGTTCACACGCTGGCCGGCAATCGGGCAAAGATCCAGGTCAACCCCGAGCGGCTGGGCCTCGCTGGCAATTGGAATCGTTGCGTCGCGATGGCCTCCGCGCCGATCGTCGCCGTTTTCCACCAGGACGACGTAATGCGGCCCGGCCACCTCTCCGCCCACCTCTCCGCCTTCGCCGACGCTCGCGTCGGGCTCGTCGCGAGCGCCTCGGATGTCATCGACGCTCGGGGCAAGCCGGTCAGCGAATCGGTCGTCAGCCGGGGCGGGCTTGGGCCGATCGATCGGGTCTTCACACCGGGTACACTCGCCCCGACGATGCTCGAAGGGAACCCGTTGCGTTGCTCGGCCGTCACGATCCGAAGGGCCGCGTTCGACGACGTCGGCGGCTTCGACCCCTCGCTCCGATATGTCCTCGACTGGGACTTCTGGCTTCGCGTCTCGCGGCGATGGTCGGTCGCCTGGCTCGCCCGGCCGACGGTCCAGGTCCGCTGGCACCCGGCGAGCGAAACGCACCGCTTCAAGGCCGGGACCGCCGACCTCGACGAATCCGCCCGGATGTTGGACCTCCTCTTCTCGATCGACCTGGCGCGGCACCCCGACGCCCGTAGACTCCGCCGCCACTCCACCAGGCGCCTCGCTCGGGCCTTCCTCAACCGCGCCCACGACGCCCTCGGAGCCGGTCGCCGCGACCTCGCCCGCCGGGCCCTCCGCCGCGGCCTCGGCCTGGCGCCCTCGATCATCCTCGACGGCCTTCACGACCCCCGCCTCGGGCTCCGGATGGCCAGCCTTGCTTTTCCGGGAAGAGGCTCGACATAGTGTGCGTCCCCGCCGCAAAAACGAGAACGCAGGAGGAAGCAATGCCCCGTAGCTTCTGGAACGCCCGACCGATTGTCGGCGGCAATCTCCCACCCGAGACCTACGGCCGACTGGTCGCCCGGTTTGTCTCGGCGTCCCCCATCCCGCTCCGTGGCGGGCGCGACACCGGCCGGCATATCTACCTCGACCTTCAGGTCCCCGATAGCCACTCCGACGCCGGGATCTACGAATGTGCCGTCAACATCCGGTCGAACGAGGGGACCGAGGTGCTTTTTGCCCGGCGGATCGAACAGGTGAATCCGGTCTCGGCGCCCGATTTCGGGTTCGACCCGAACGTCGGGCTCTCGTACGGGACAGGCGGCGATCCTTCCGACCCTAGCTACCTCGGCCTCACTGACGCCGACTTCCAGCCGATCGTCAACGATGAACTGTATCAGACGATCTCCGACCTGGCCCAGTCCTGCTCCCGCGTGGCCGCCTACGGCGTGACCTACAGTGACGGAACCGGCATACACGACATCCATATGAACTCCGGGACCGACCCCAGCGACTATCACGCCCGAGACGACCGTGTCCACCAGGACGGCGCTATCGCCTTCTACTTCGACCTCCAGTCGAGCGGCCAGCAGCAGGGCTACGCGACCTGGGTTTTGATCCGGTTCGCCTCGCAGAGCGTGGTCGAAAGCAGATGACCGCGCGTATCCCTCTTCCCGGCTGGACGTTAGAATATAGGGCGAGCCTTCTCGGTTTCTATTCGTAGAATGGGGATCGAGAGTCACGCCGTTCCCCGGGAAGTTGCCGACGATGAGTTCGATCCGTTCTGTCCCCGTCCTCGAAGCCAACGTGGCGCCCACCCCGCCCACCGGCTGGCCAACGTTATTTGCGGTCCGCATATAACCGAACCGCAATTCGTTGATCGCTGTGGGGCTGAGGGTGCTCGTAAGTCCGATGGTCGCGAGCTGCCCGGCCCAGTGAGAT
>DAIDJI010001017.1 GCA_027451455.1 Planctomycetales bacterium
CACCGCCAGCAGGTCGGGCCGGAGGCCGTAGGCGTGGACGAGTTCGACGGCTTCCGGGCGGCCCTCGGTGAGAACGGCGTCGAGCTCTACGACCTCGTGAGCGTCGGCGACTCGTTCATGAGGCTTTTCCGGACGGGCGAATACCCGCCGCTCCGCGGCACGCTGCTTGAGGTGGATCCGAAGATCCACGTCCTCTACACGCGGGGCAGCGTCTCGTTCTTCGAGACCTATACCGGGAAGTATCCGCCGCTCCCATTCCTGTTCCGGTGCGAAGACACGTGCGAGACCCCGAGGACGCTGGCCGAGGAAATGCTCGCCCTCACGAAGATGAATTGGAACAGCACCCAGTTCGACGGCGGGGAGTATAGTGGACCCCAGATTTCGGACCACTCGGTAAGTTATCCTTGAGGGATACTTATCGAGGGCACGACATGGGTCAAATTCGCAAGCGGCACTCAGAGGCTATCCGGTAATGATTTCCTGGTTTTTCCTGTATTTGAAGGGGGGTAACGGCCTGGACTCATCAGGCTTCATTCGCTTGAGCATAAGATGAATCGAACTAATCTTGATGAATGCTTCGCCCGAGTCCGGGTGCCACTCGTAGTCGCGACTGTTCCGCCGACACCGGCCGATCCAGGCGAACGTCCGCTCCACGACCCAGCGCTTCGGCAGCTTCACGTAGCCCACCGAGCCCGGCGGTCGCTCGATCACCTCGACCACGTACGGCGCGGCCGTGGCCTCCAGCCATGCGTCCAGGGCGTGGTTGCGGTACTTCATGTCGCCCCGGACCGCCTCCAGCCGGCTGAGATGGGCGGCCGTCAAGCGGCCCAGCACCCCGGGGGCCCCCGTCCCATCGTCCAGCGATGCCGCCGTGATCATCACCGCCAGGAGTAAACCCAGGCTGTCCACCACGATATGCCGCTTCACCCCGCGGATCTTCTTGCCCCCGTCGTAGCCCCGCTCGCCGCCGACCTCGGTCCCCTTGACCGTCTGGCTGTCGATGCAGGCGGTCCGCGGCTCGGGCTCGCGTCCGGCGGCCTGGCGGACCAGGCGGCGCAGGGCGTCCATCATCATCTGCCAGGTACCGTCGTCGCGCCACTGGGCGAAGTAATCGTAGACGGTGCTCTTGGCCGGGAAGTCGTGCGGCAGCATGTCCCACTGGCAGCCCGAGCGGTTGATGTAGAGGATGGCGTTGAAGACCTCGCGCAGGTCGACCTGGCGGGGCCTGCCGGAGCTATTGGTAGGGATGAGGGGCTCGATCAAGGCCCACTGGTCGTCACTGAGGTCGGAAGGGTAGGCCTTGCGCATTGGTGCATGCTCCCTGGTCGTCGTTAAGCGCGAACCTCCTGGAATAGGAAGAGTTTACGGATTGTACGGATTACCGGATAGCCTCTTACTCCTACCCCGGCGAGACGAGCTGGAAGCACCGGGAGTTGCTCGACGTCCTGGCCACACTGGCCGGGGATCCGCCGGGCGGCCCGCCGTGTGATTATCGGCCCGCGATCGTCGTCGTCATCCCGCCCGACCGGATGCATGATCGTCCGGAGGTTGTCATCGCCGAGTTGACGGATCACCTCCTCGCACCAGGATGGTCGCGCCCCTGACGGCGGCCGTCCTCCCCGAGCGGACGTCCGAAGGTTGATCCGCCCCGACCATCGGTCGATCTGGTGACATCCAAGTGGCCCGCGATCGCGAGCCATTCCCTGTATTTGCGCCCGATCGACCATCCCCGCCCCCGCGGCGGGCCGGCCGGGACGCTGATTGAAGTCCGCGACCTGTTTTCCAGCACGCCCGTCCGCCGCAAGTTCCTGCGGCAGCCCTCCACCGAATTCGGGCACGTCAGCGAGCAGTTCACGAAAGTCGCGCTGGCGCATCCGCGGTTGCAT
>DAIDJI010001018.1 GCA_027451455.1 Planctomycetales bacterium
ATCGCCCCATCGGTAGGCCGGCCGGCCACCGCATCAGCAAGGGTATTCGGATCGACGCCTCGTAGGCGGTCCTCTTGTCAATCAGTCCCTGTTCGCCGAACTGGAATCCGTTGTCGCCCATGTAGACGACAAGTGTATTGTCGAGCATCCCGGCCCGTTCCAGGTGATCGAGAATCCGCCCGACGCTTTCATCGAGCGGCAGAATGGCCTCGCAGTACCGACGGTAATAGGCAACCATGTCGAAGTTGGGCAGGTTGTACGCGAATCCCGCTCCGTGCCGGCTGTTTCTCTGGTCGATCAGCCACCGAGGCCGGTCTCCCGCCTTCTGATCCGGTGGCTTCGGCAACGTCACCTTCGCGTCGGCGTACCGCCCTCGATGCCGGTCGGCCGGGACGAAGTCGCTATGCACCGCCTTGTGAGACAGGTAGAGAAAAAACGGTGTTCCGCGCTTGCGACCGTCGAGCCATTCCAGGGCGAAGTCGGTGAGTTCGTCCGTGATGTACCCCTGCTGCGGTCTCCGTTTCCCGTTGACGTTGTACCCCGCGTTGCTTGTTTGGGGCACCGTTCGGGACGTGCCGCGTCCGCCCGGATAGTACTGCCCTTGACCCCGGAACCCAACCCAGTGGTCAAATCCGCGCTGGGGTTCATCCGAATCGCCCATGTGCCATTTCCCGATGAACGCCGTTTGGTATCCGGCTTTCTGGAGCCGCTCGGGAAACATCACAAGATCGGGGCGAATCGGATGATAGTTGTCGATCACCCCATGCCGATGTGCATACAGCCCGGTCAGAATCGTCGCCCGACTGGGCGAGCAGAGGCTCGTGGTCACGACCGCTCGCTTGAAATGGATGCCTTCCCTCGCCAACCGGTCGAGGTTGGGCGTCTTCAGGAACGGATGTCCGAGGAATCCGAGCGCATCATGGCGGTGGTCGTCCGCGAGGATCAGCACGATGTTCGGCCGCTCCGGACCGGTCTCGCGTTCTGGCCCCGCGAGGATCGTCGACAGAACGAGCGCGACAATGGGGACGCCATTCATGAGGGACTCCCTGACCCGCGTGGCCGTGATCTCGTGAGGGGCGCGTGACCTCCCGAGTATAAACGATGACTCGCCCATGCAGGACACCTCGGCGGGTGACCCTGGCTTCGTGGCGAATTGGTGGAAGTTGCAGGAGGCCATGAAGGTATGGACCAGGCCCGGGGCAGGTTCCTTCGCGGACCGCCCGGGAATCGAGGTCTGGCTCCGGAGCGCAGCGGCGGGGCCCGTTCCCGTTTCGTGGTACGGTGCGGTGCTGGTCCGCTTCAAGGAGGTAAAAGGGTTGTGCGAACGGTGACAGGCACTGGTCGAGGACAACCGGAGCCCGTCCCCGTTGACCCGACCGGCGTGAAAAGGAAACGGCCCTGGGACAAGGGAGATCGATGATTGACCACGCGACTCCTTCGAGTTATCGTCAGAGTGATCCGTCCGGCCCGTCAGGCCGGCCAGGACCCGGGAAGGCGAGGCCGGTTATGCCCAATGCGATCAGACTCGGGCTCCTTGTGACGGGGAGCTTGCTCGTCTCGATGTCCCTCGGACGCGCCAGCGACGACGGCGGGGTGCGCGTCGAGATCTTCGAAGGACTCCCTAAAAATGGTAACTGGTCGGTTCCCACGACCCCACCAGTCGAGGTTTACCATACCCCCGCGCTCGCGTTGGTCCGATTGCCGGCTCGCTACAACGCCAGGGGTATCGAGGTTGACCGCGCCGCGCCGCTGGCCCTGCACGCAACCACAACGCTGAGGGGTCGGTCCGGACCGCATCAGTTGTTGCTTACTGATCGCTGCGCAAAGAAGCTCAAGTTGTCCGGAGCTTCAACCCGGCCTGTGCAAAGAAGGAACGGACCAGA
>DAIDJI010001019.1 GCA_027451455.1 Planctomycetales bacterium
ATACGAGGCGCGGAAGTCTTCGTTGAGCGTCGAGAGCGGATCGGCCGGGGGCGACGGCACCTGGCCGATCGCGACGCCGGCGAGCAGCGCGGCGATCCCAATGGAGAGGGAGTGGGCCGCACCGAAGCGGCCGGGTCTCGTCGGCATGATAGGTCCCCTCGGCCAGTCCGGATTCGATGCATCCCGGGCCCCATTATGGCGGACGAGGAAGGCCGGGCCTATGCTACTGTCGGCGGACCCGACAAGAGACGGAGTATCGAGGCTCTTTTCGAGCCTCCGTCCTTTCGCGCTTTCGCGATCTGCGAGTGTGAGAAGGGCGAGGGAGGGCATTAATCATGAAAACGTGGGCGAGCCTCGTTGCCATGCTGGCGATCGCCACGGCCTCGCGGGCGGGCGGGGATGGATGACGCGATCGCCGCTGTTCGAGCGATCCTGGATCGACAGGTCGCCGACTGGAACCGCGGCGACCTCGACGGCTTCCTCTCCGGGTACTGGAACTCGCCGAAGGTCGTTTTTCAGTCGGGCGGACGTCGCCTCGTCGGCTGGGAGGCGATGCGCGATCGTTATCGTCGACGATACGGCTCGGATCGGTCGACGATGGGCCAGCTCACCTTCTCGGACCTCGATATCGTTCCGCTCGGGCCCGAGGCGGTCCTGGCGCGCGGACGCTGGCAACTCGTCATGAAAGACGGCTCCGAGCCCGGCGGCCTCTTCACCGTGATCTTCCGCAAGTTCCCCGAGGGGTGGAAGATCGTCCACGATCATACGTCGGTCGACGACCCAAGGCCGGCCACATCGGCGAAGCAGCCGGGCTCGGGCTGATCGGATGGGATCGGGCCGGTCAGCGATCGATCAGCTTCATCGCGGCGGCCGGGTAGCGCTCGCCGGCGGCGCTCCCTTCGGGGACCTCCTGGTCAAGCCAGGTCAGATCCTCGGGCGTGAGCGTGACGTCCGCGGCGCCCGCGTTCTCGCGGAGGAACGTCCGCCGTTTCGTGCCCGGGATCGGGACGATGTCCTCGCCCTGTTCGAGCAGCCAGGCCAGCGCGAGCTGTCCTGGCGTGCATTCTTTCTGGTCGGCCAGGGTTCGGATCGCGTCGACGAGCTTCTGATTGCGGTCGTAGTTCTCGCCCTGGAACCTCGGGTAGTTCCGGCGGAAGTCGTCGGCGGCCAGGCTCTCGGCGCGGGGGGCGCGGCCGGTGAGAAGTCCTCGGCCGAGCGGGCTGTACGGCACGAATCCGATCCCCAGCTCGCGGCAAGTCGGCAGGATTTCACGCTCCACCCCGCGCTCGAAAAGCGAGTACTCGCTCTGGAGCGCCGTGATCGGGTGGACGGCACTGGCGCGGCGGAGCGTCTGCGGTGCGGCCTCCGAGAGCCCCAGGTGCCGAACTTTGCCGGCCTGGACCAGTTCCGCCATCGCACCGACAGTCTCCTCAATCGGAACCGCCGGATCGACCCGGTGCTGGTAGAAGAGGTCGATGTGATCAATGCCGAGCCGCTTGAGTGAGGCATCGGCGACTTCCTTGATGTGCTCGGGCCGGCTATTGGCGCCGACGATGGCACCCTTCTCGT
This sequence comes from Planctomycetales bacterium, assembly GCA_027451455.1. GTDB lineage: Bacteria > Planctomycetota > Planctomycetia > Isosphaerales > Isosphaeraceae > JAKAUH01. The sequence goes on from DAIDJI010001019.1 coordinate 1,570, forward strand.
TGATCTTGAAGCCGAACTTGGTGGCGAGGACGACGCGGTCGCGGCGGTCGCGGATGGCCCGGCCGACAAGTTGCTCGTTGGTGAACGGGCCGTAGACCTCGGCGGTGTCGAGGAAGTTGATGCCAAGGTCGATGGCCTCGTGCAGGGTCGCCATCGCCTCGGATTCGTCGGTGGGCCCGTAGGCCCAGCTCATTCCCATGCAACCGAGCCCCTCCGCGGAGACCTCGAGACCCTGACTGCCGAGCTTGCGTCTGTCCATTGAGCCTTCCCTTCGGGTTGTGATCTGCGAGCGGGGTTCCGGCGCCGACAACA
>DAIDJI010001020.1 GCA_027451455.1 Planctomycetales bacterium
CCCGGCCGACACGCTCATCGTGCAGCGCCGGAACTACTGGCTGAAGGTCATGGAGAACGCCCTGCCGCTCCCGCTCACGGGGACCCAGTACACGCCGGCCGACTTCGAGGAGTGGATCGTCGCCCACAAGATCCCGGTCGGCAATGCGGTCGCGGAGATGATCGACGCGATCAAGAAAAACGACAAGGTGGTGGCGTCAGGCGGGATCTACGGGACGGTCTCGTCGGTCGACACGGCCTCGGACACGGTCGTGCTTCGGATCGATGACGAGAAGGGGATTCGGGTGAAGTTCGCCCGCTCGAGCGTGGCGCTCGTGCTGGAGCCCGGCGGCGAGAAGACGGCCGAATCGTAGGCCGACCCCGGCCGGCCCGGCGCCCCCGGAGAGGGCGTCTGGCCTTGATTTCGGGAGATCCGCTCAACGACGGTCGCTCCGGGGGCCGGTCCAGGGTGCCGCCCGCGCCGCATCGCCGGGCAGGAGGGGACGAGGATGAAGGACTTCACGTGGAGATTCGCGCTGATCGCGGCGTTTACCCTCGCGGGGATCTACGCGGTCTGGCCGCCCGATAAGAAGCTGAAGCTGGGGATCGACCTCTCGGGCGGGACGATCCTCGTCTACCAGGTCGACGTCAAGAGCCTGCCGCCGGGCTTCAAGATGGAGGAGCTCGTCTCGGCGCTGAAGAAGCGGGCGGATCCCGAGGGTGTCAAGGAAATCCCGATCCGCCAGATCGGCTCGCAGCGGATCGAGATCATCCTTCCGCAGGCCAGCAATGAAGAGGTCGAGGACGTCAAGCGGATGCTGGTCGACGTCGGGGCGCTGGAGTTCCGCATCCTGGCGAACCGCAAGCACGACAGCGACGTGATCGACCGCGCCATGGCACCCGACGGACTCTCGCGCCCGCCCGCCCGCTACAAGTGGGCCCGGCTCGGTGAGATCTCCACGGGGACCAATCCCACCATCAAGGAAAAGGTTCTCGAGGATCCGAGGCAGGATTGGCGGAAGGATATCTACGACGGAATTGATGTCCTTCTGATCGGCAAGGATTCGGCGGGCAAGGAGGACTCGGATCGGATCCGCATCCACCAGAACGGCCGGAACTTCCTCAACCTCGACCGCCCGACCACGCTCGCCTCGGTCGATTCGTACCGGATTGATTACAACCCTAGCCAGATCCGGGTTCGCGACCCGAGTAATCCGGGACCGGACGACCCGATCATCCGCGAGGAGAAGGTGGCGGCCGGGCGGGTCGAGACCTGGATTCTTTGTAACAAGGATCGCGATGGGCAGGAGGTCACCGGCAAGTACCTCCGCCAGGTGAAGCCGGACATCGACGACAAGATGCAGCCGGCCGTCCGGTTCGAGTTCGACCGCCGGGGTGCCTCGCGGTTCGGCAAGCTGACCTTCCACCACCTCCCCGAGGAAGGTGGCGCTTTCCGTTATCAGCTTGCGATCATCCTCGATAACGTCGTGATGTCGGCGCCGGCGATCAACTCGGAGATCCGCGATTCGGGGATCATCGAGGGCGGACCACAGGGATTCAAGTCGAAGGAGGTCGAACACCTGGTACAGGTCCTGCGCGCAGGAAGCCTGCCGGCCAGTCTCGACCCGACTCCGCTCCAGGAAGAGAAGGTCGGCCCGACGCTCGGCGAGGACACGATCGCCAAGGGCATCCGGGCCATCTGGGTCTCGATGCTTGTCGTCCCGATCTTCATGCTGGCGTACTACCGGTTCGCGGGCGTCGTCGCGGTGCTGTTCGTGAGACTCATCGCGCGCGCCGATCGGCTGAAGCCCCGCGGCATGGCCCCTCGCCTCGCCCTGCCCGGGGTTATCCTGCTTGTGCTCGGACTGCTCTCGATCGCCCTGCCGCAGCTGCTCGGCAACG
>DAIDJI010001021.1 GCA_027451455.1 Planctomycetales bacterium
GGGACGTGCATGCCGATCGTCCCTTCGCACGTCGAGTGCGTCGACCCGGAGACGGGCAAGTACATCGGGCAACACATAGACGGCGGGATGCAGGCGCGCGATCCGGGTTACGACGCCCCGTTCCACGGCGAGTGCTTCGTGGACCTGCCGTGCTCGCCCGAGCAGGAGAAGAAGTTCTACGACCTGGCGCGCGCGGCGATCGGGCAGACCTACGACTGGAAGGCGATCATCGGCTTCGTGGCGCCAGGGCATTGGCACACGAAGTTCGCGGCGATCTGCTCGGCGAAGATGACGCAGCTGCTGCGCGCGGTGGACTGGTTCCCGAGCCACGCGCCGCTGGCAGTCCCGTTCCATGTCATTGATCCACGCGATTTGCTCTTGATTTTGAGTGCCATTATAGAGATACCGCATTAAAAAATTAGGACGAATTTTCCCGATCATTCTGATGCAGAATAGCAACACTTCCCGGGATTCGATCGTTCGAACGGCGAAGCGGCATCTTAGTTCCGCGCGGCGGGGGTAAACCTCGGGGGCGAATCACAACCCGAGGACACCCGACCATGAAAAAGAACGTCTTCCTGCTGGCCGCCCTCGCGGCTTCCTTCGCCCTCCCGGCGCTCGCCGCGGACCTCCCGACGAAGGCTCCGGCCCTCCCGTACCAATACCCGACCGCGAAGTGCGGCCTCTACTACGGCGTCGACGCCGGCGGCTCGACGGGCGCCATCGCGAACTCCGTCGCCGGCACGCAGATGACGCAAGGCTACGTCGGACTCACGGTAGGTTGGTCTTGCCCGGCCGGGACCGTCGGGTTCTGGTACGCCGACGCCGACTTCGACTTCCACAACATCAACGGCGGCAACACGCAGGGATTGTCGGCATTCGGCGGCCCGGCGCTCTTCAAGCAACGCTTCGGCTTCGGCATGCCGTTCGACAAGCTGATCGCGGCGATCCCGGGGCTATCGCAGCTGCAGAGCCAACTCCCTTCGATTAGCAACGCGCTCCCGACCGGCCAGAACGTCGTGTCGTCGAACGCGAGCCTCTACCTGTCTCCCACCTGGGACGACGTCGGGGCGAAGCTCGGGCTCCAGAACTTCCAGACCTTCGAGTTCGGCCTCGACGTCGGCATCAGCGTGAAGACGCTGATCTCCAACGGGATGGTGCTCGAGCCTTACGTCCAGACCCTGCTCCCGAATACGGCGCAGTGCATCGGACGGGCGATCGTCGGCGGTTGTATCCGAGAGACCAACCGCACGATGGCCGGGGTCAAGTGGCTTTTCTGACGCCCGGTTTGATCTACCTCAAAGGCTAGTGCAGCGCGGCCTCGTTCGATGGTATTCGTCGAGCGGGGCCTCGTCGCGATTCGGGTCGGCCCGGAAACCCAAGGCGAAGGGAGCTCGACGCGAATGTCAGACGATCCGGGGACGCTCATGTCCATGGGCATCAAGTTTCAGGACCTTTTGGCCGGAATCGGCGGGGGGATCGTCAACGCCCTCGCCTTGAAAAGGTCGGATCCAGGCTCGATCATCAGCTCCATCGTCGTCGGAGGGATCACGGCGAACTACCTCTCCGAGTTCCTTCAGCACTACCTCGGAACCAGCCCGTCCACTTCCGGGTTTCTCGTCGGCCTCGGCGGGATGGCCTTCTGCCAGAGCATCATCGCCGGGCTGTCCAAGTTCAACGTCTTGGGGCAAACGAAGGTGAACCAGGATGCTAACCCTAACCCTTGAGGGCCGCGACCTGTCGACGGCCCACACGGTCCTCGCCCTGCTCGGCGCCGGGCTGTCCATCTACGTCATGCAGCTCACGAGCTACGTGCAGGAAGACGCCGTCGACCCGACGTGGCTGCAATGGGCCAGGCGGCTCGGCCTCGCAGCCATC
>DAIDJI010001022.1 GCA_027451455.1 Planctomycetales bacterium
CGGCCAGTAGTTCTCATAGAAGGGCTGGGTGAGGATCACCTCGTCGCCCGGGTTGATGATCGAGAGGAGGGCGACCAGCATCGCCTCGGTGCTGCCGCAGGTGACCGTGATTTCGGTCTCGGGGTTGATGGTCAGGCCGAGGTGCCAGGCGGCGTGCTCAGCAATTGCCTGGCGGAGTTCGTGGGCGCCCCAGGTGATCGCATATTGATTGATGTCGTTCTGGATGGCGCGGCAGGCGGCTTCCTTGACCTCGGCCGGTGCGGGGAAGTCGGGCATCCCCTGGGCGAGGTTGACCGCGCCATGGCGTCTGGCCTCGATCGACATCCCTCGGATGACGCTCTCGGTGAACCGGGCCGCCTTGTGAGAGAGCAGAGGGAATTGCATCGTCGGGGTCGCATCGCGAGGTGGGATCAAGCCGGAAGCACAGGGCAACGCAGGGTCGGGACGACCGGAGCCCGGCGAGGGCAGAGTCGGGCGGCGGTCGCCCCGGTCCTGGCCGGTTAGTGAGTGGGGCGATGGGCCTGGTGGCAGCTCTTGCACGAGGCGCCCATCTTCTTCACCGCGGCACGTGCCTGATCCAGATCCTTCGCCTCGGCCGCGTGGTCGAGGGTCCGGGCGTCGTTGAGGTGGGCACCGGCCAGCTTCTCGAAATGAGCCTGGTCGCCGCGGGGCGCCTTGCCCTTCGGCAGGAAGCCGAGGTACTTCTCCATGGTCTTCGCATCGGCCTCGACCTTCTCCCAGTCGGGCGATTCGCCCTTCAACTGGGCCTTGATCTCGGCGAACGTGGCTTTCTTGCCCTTGTAGAGCTTCTTCATGATGTGCTCGGTCGAGGGCTTCTCATCGTCCTTGGCGCCGGCGGGGCGCGAGGTCAGGACCATGGCGGTGAGGAGTCCGAGCACGCTGGCCACGCAAATCAACGATCGCATCCGGTGTTTCCTCGTCGTGTCACAGGGTTCGCGTCGGGGCTTCGGCGCCCGATGTTCCGAACATGGTGGAGGCGCCCCGCGTCGAAGTCAAGAGGTTGCGTCGACCGGTTGGATTTCGCCGGTTCGGGCGGTCTCGTAGCCGGGAAGGTCGCCGAGCAGTTGCCGATAGGCGCCGGAGCGGACGACTCGCAGCAGGGCCCGGATGCGCGGGTCGTCGATCGAGGCGTCGGGAACACAGAGGTCATAAGCTTCTCGGCGGACACTGAGGAACCGGAGCCCGGCCTCGTCGCCGGCGAGTCGAAGGCAGATACCGGCGTCGGCGCCCTGGCCGCGGATCGCATCGGCGACGCCCCGGTGATCGAAGGCACGCGGCCCTTTCCGAACCGGCCGGGTGCCAGTGGGGCCGAGCAATTCGTCGAGGCACTGCTGCGCGCCGGAGCCGGGCTCGCGGACGACCCATCGAAGCCGGGCCTCGACAATTTCCAGGATCGTGCCAAGGTCCAGCCCGGGGTCGATCGCGATGCCCTCGTCCCATCCGGCGACGTGGAGCAGGCCCCACGATCGATCACCGCCGAGCCGCGATCGGATCGCGGGCGCGTTCCCTTCGGGCTCGTCGACCCGGGCGAGGTGCAGCCCGGCGGCATGGACCAGTCCGCGATCGAGCAGGTCGAGGGCCGAGGCGCTCGATCGCGGGAGGACGATCAGGCGCAGCTCCTCCTGCCGGGCGAGCTCCGCGGCGAGCAGGCCGGCGGCCAAGACGCCCGGGGGCACGACGGCTCCGGCGCGCAAGCGACCGGCGGCGCGAACGGGCGGTAAGCCCGCTTCGCCGGGCGCTCGCTCGGGCAAGGCCACGTAGCGGAGCGCTGAAATACCCCAGGGCGCCGCGCAGGGACACGCCGGGGCGGTGGATGTCCAAGCCCGGGCTCCGAGCCTGGGCTTGGACAGCCCGCCC
>DAIDJI010001023.1 GCA_027451455.1 Planctomycetales bacterium
ACCACCTCGTCCACAAAGAGCGGCATCTTTCGATCGGGGTATTGAAGCGCCCCGGATTTGGTCACCCGGATTCGGTGGTTATCCAGCCCGGTATAGCCGAACGGTGCATTGTGCTCGGGGTTCGGCCCTCGCATCCCGATCCCCGGATGGTAGCTGGAGGCTCCGTTGAGGAGGTTGTCCCGGATGGTGACGAACCAGCCCATCTGCCCCCAGATTCCCTGTGAACGGTCGACCCGGCATCGATCAACCGTATAATCGTAAAAGGACCCGTACATTTGACCGAAGGCGCTGGCGTCGGTTCCCTTCGAGTCGTAGACGACCATGTGTCGCATCAGAGACCAGACGCCGATGAGGCTTTTGCCGTCGGGGGGGACGTCCCAGGGGCGATCGAGGGTCGCGCGGTCCTCGGAGTTGGAGGTGACGAGGCGATACTGGCCGGCGCCCTTGCCGTCGAGGATGATCGCGGCCATCCCCTGGAATTCGTCGGGAATCCATCGGGCGTTTTCCGCGTGGAAGGTGGTGGAGTCGGCCTTCGCCTCTGCCTCAGCCTCCGCGATGCGGCCGATCCAGGCGGTGGTTCCGATCTGGGCCCGGTTGTGTCGCGGGGCGATTTCCAGATACATCGGCCGCGGCCGGGTCTCGGGAGCGGGCTGGAAGGGACGGTCGAGGAAGACCGTGTCGGCGGTGTTGTCGAGGATGGTCCGCCACTGACCGGCACCGGCGCCTCCCTGGAAGGCGCGGATGGTGGCTGTTCCGCCGCGGAAGCAGCCGGGGACCCAGGCGGCCCGGAAGCCGTCGGGGCCCGGTCGATCGGCGGGGAACCGAAGGAAGGGCCGGCCGTCTCGGGTCCCGATTTCCGCGGGCGTCCCCCAGTATTGCGCGACGGGCCGGGCCGTCGGCAGAGCGCTGATGTCGAGCGTCATCGCCTCGCGCTCGCCCCGGACGAAATTGTGCGAGACATTGTGCGCGGAGTAGACCCGCTGCATCCCGGTCCAGCCCCAACCCCAGCTTGATGAGGCGTGGATGGTGTTTCCCTCGCAGACGACGTCGATGGCTCCGCCGCCGAGGGCCGTCCAGCAGTAGCCCATGTGGTTGGCGAACGAGTTGCGGACGATCCGGCCGTTGATCAGGTTGCTGAAATACTGGTCGCCTCCCTCGAACTCGCAATCGCTGATTTCGAGGTTGCGTCCCTCGTGGATCAGGACATTGCGAACCCCCACCCAGTATTTTCGGTGGAGCGCTGGGTTGGCCATCGCCTCCTTCTGCTGCTCGGGCCGGCCGGCGAGGAGCAGGTGATGGACGAGCAACCGCCGGAGGAAAATGTCACCGCCCTGGCCCCAGGGCCGGATCCGGGCGAGCCCCTCGGTCGGAACGCTTTTCGATTGGTTGAGCTCGTTCTGGACGTCGAGCAGGATCGTATCGACGCGGCGAGCGGTGAGGGTCAGGTCTTCGAGGCCGCATTCCGGGCCGATCAGGACGGCCGCCTTGAGGAAGTCCTTTTCGTCCCTGGGCGGGTCGAGCGGCCACTTGAGGAGGCAGCCATCGCGGACCTCGCCACGGAGGACCGTTCGCGCGGGGACCACGATCGTTTCGGTCAATCGATAGGTCCCCCACGGGAAATAGACGATGCCGCCGCCCTGCGAGGCGGCTGCTTCGAGAGTCTTGCGGATGGCCGCGGTGTCGTCGTCGTCGTCGTTCCCCCGAGCGCCGAAGTCTCGGACGTTGAAGATCGTCGAGGGCCATTTTCGGGGTTCGCGGACCTCGACGGCGATCGGATCGCTCCAGGCGGGCGGGCCGCCCTTGCCGGGGTGGGCGAAGAGTTCATACGTTCCGGCCGGCAGGTCGTCGGGGAGTTGGGCGACGATCGAGTAGGGCTC
>DAIDJI010001024.1 GCA_027451455.1 Planctomycetales bacterium
TACGCACTTTTACCTACGATGAGTCGGGCGCGCACCTGAAGTTGACCGCCGAGCCGATGGAGCCCGAGCCGATGCCGGGGATCGTCCGCGAGGCCTGGTTGAGGACCACCTGGGACGGGTCCGGTCGGACGCTGCATCACCTCCGAATGCTGGTGCAGCCAGGCCGATCCGAGATGCTCTCGATCGAGATGCCCACAGGCTCGACGCTCGTCCGTGCGCAGCACGATGGGGTCGACGTCAAGCCGATCCGCTCGGGTGCCCGGCTCAGCCTTCCGGTTCCGACGGCCGGCGGCGGGGCGGCTCGCTCCGTTCTGTACGTCCTTGATTACCTGGTGGATTCGGGACCCGCCGGAGACGGTTCGATCCTCCGGCCCGATCCGCCGAAGATCGACCGCCCCTGCCTCTCGTTCGACTGGGAGATCTCCGTACCGCCGGGGTGGGGAGTCGTCGATCCCGTCGGGGGTTTGGTGGGGATCGAGTCCGAGGCCCCGGGACGATGGACTCCTGGAAGCTTCGGAATCCGGTCGCGGGGCTGGCCGCTTCCCTTTGGCCGAGGGGGCCCGGGTCCATCGGACGGCCTTGCGCTGCTCGACGGTCGGCTTGGCCGCCCGCCCGCGGACGACCTGAGCTTTGCCGAGTGGTTCGCCCGATGGGATGCCGGACCCTGGCCGCTCCTCATCGACCGGGTGGCACTCGGGTCAGCCGGGCTCGGGCCAAGGTCGTCCTGCTTGCCAGGCCGCCTGGTGCCTGAGAGTCGCGATTCGGCTCGGGCCCTGCTGGCGGCGCACGGACTGGCGGCGATTCGGTTCGACGGCGCTCTTCTCATCACCACCGAGGCCGAGCGTCCGCGATTCGCGATCCGATCAACGTGGGCCGGATCGATCGCTGAGGCGGTCGCCTGGGGAGCCGATCAGACCGATCGGTTTCAGTCGGTGGAACGATGGCGAGGTGAGCTGGCGCCGAGGGTCTCCGCGACATCGGAGCCGGCCTCGACGGCTCTCCGGTCCACCGCGGGACATCACCCCGGTCGGTTCTCGTCGCCCGGGTGGCCCGCGGTCGGATCATCGGTCCGTCTCGTCGACCGTCGCCGGCGGGTCGTGATCGGCTGGATGGTGGCCGGGCTGGTCGCGATCGCCGGAATGGCCTGGTCACGCCGGTCGAAGTGGGGTGGGCTCCTGGCGCCGGCGCTGGTCGTCGGGGCCGTACTGGCGATCGAGCTGGCGCTTCCTTCGCGGTTCCGTTCGATCTCCGCTGGAGCCCTCGTCGGGGCGTTCGCTGTCCTGATCGTCGCGATCGCGGGGCGATGCCGGTGGCCCTCGATGGCCGTTCCAGCGCCGATCCGGGCGGAAAGCTCGATGATTCGGGCGGGAGCCGGATCGTCGGTGGTCGTCTTGCTGGCGATCGCGGCCCTGGCACCTCGGCCCGCCACGGCACGCGACGATCCGCCGATCGTCGCGCTCTTCCCGTATGAGGGGACTTACGACCCCGCGAAGGCACCTGACCGGGTCGTGCTTCGGCTCGACGACTATCGGCGGCTGACCCGGCGCTCGCCCGTAGTCGAGGCGAAGGCGGGGGTCATTGCGCTGGCCTCGGGGCACCGGGTCACGCGAAAGGGAGCCGGCGAGATTCTGGTGGAGACTGAGATCGAACTGGCGGCTCGTGGTGGTCCAGGGCCCTTTGCCTGGCTGGTCCCGGTGGCATCGGCGCGCGAAATCACCGCGATGATGGGAGGCGAGCCGGTTCCGATCGCCGGACGCAACCGGCTGTGGCGGGAAATGATCCTCGACGGCATTCGCAATGATCCGGCATATGATCACGGCAACTACAAGCACGAGCCGGAAATGGCTCTGCGTCTGGCTGCGGACATCCTGCGG
>DAIDJI010001025.1 GCA_027451455.1 Planctomycetales bacterium
ACCGAGAGGAGCCGTCGCATGAGGGAAATTGACGAGGCCCTGGCGCGGGCCTACTCTCACCGCGAAAAGGCCGAGCCGGCCCGAGGTGTTCCGCCGGCGCCGCACTGGCCCTCGCACACAGTCGCCCGCCGCGCCGGTTCCTCCCCGACGCCGGAAGCCTTCGGTCTCTCGCCCTCGGATTCTGCCGTCGAATTGCAGTGGCCCGCGGTGGTTCTCGGGCTGGAGCGCGACTGCGGCGACCGGTTCGACGAGCTGGCCGCCTCGCTGATCGAAATCCACCACCGTATCCATATTCGGTCGATTCTTTTTACCAGTAGCCACCGTGCCGAGGGGCGGACGACGCTCATTCTGGCGCTGACCCGGGCTCTGGCGCGGCACCCGGTTCGAACGGTCCTGGTGGACGCCGACCTTGCCGGTCCGATGATCGCCCGGCTGCTGGGGCTCCGGCCCGAGCTGGGGCTGGAGGATGTGGTCGAGGGCGGGCATGCGCTGGCCGACGCCCTGATTGAAGCGGCCGACGACCATCTGACGGTTCTTCCGATTCGATCGGCTGTGGCGCGGCCTCGCGAATTCCTGGCCTCGCCGGCGTGGTCGGCGACGATGGCCCGGCTTCGTCGCGATTACGACTTGATCCTGCTCGACGGCGGCCCGCTCTTCAACGGGCTGAGCGCCTCGGCCGTCCACCGCGATGTGGATGCCGCCGTGCTGGTCTACCACCGCGAGTTGACCACCCCCCGAACGCTCGCCCGCGCCCGAGAGACCCTCGGATCGGCCGGGATCCCCCTGCTCGGCCTGGCCGAGACGTTCGTCTGAACCTCGCGTCGAAAGGAGTCGACGTGTACGAGGCTCACCACGGGCTGATCCGCCGCCCGTTCGCCGAGACGGTGGACCCCTCGGCCTATCTCCCCCTGGCCGGTCACGAGGCCATCCTGCGCCGGCTCCGCTACGCGCTGGAGGCCTCGCGAGGCGCCGCGGCGCTCTATGGCCCACCCGGATCGGGCAAGACGATCCTGGCGCGCCGGCTCTCGTCGACGATCGGCGGCCCGACGGTCCACCTGACGTACCCCGCCCTGCCCTCTTCCGAACTTCTGGCGATGATCGCCGAGGGCCTCGGCGATCCGCCGGGCTCGTCGACGATGATCGAGTCGCTCCGTCGGATCCGGGACCGGCTCGCCGCGATGTCGGCGCGCGGCGATCGACCGCTTTTGATCGTGGATGAGGCGCAGACGATCCGCGACCCCTCGACGTTCGAGGCGCTTCGAGGGCTCCTCAACTTCGCGACAGACGGCACGCCGGATCTCTCGATGCTGCTGGTCGGCGCGACCGAGTACCTCTTCGACCTCCCCGCGGGACTCTCGGATCGACTCTCGGCGCGTTGCCTGGCCGGGACGCTGACCGAATCGGAATCGATCGCGTACGTGGTCGGCCGGATCGAGTCGGCGCGTCCCGACGGCGGCCCGGACCTGTTCTCCCCCTCGGCGCTCTCGGCATTGCACCTGGCCGCCGACGGCCTGCCCCGCCGCCTGAATCGCCTCGCCGATCTCGCACTTCTGATCGCGTACGCTCGCGAGCTTCCGATGGTCGACGAGGAGACCATCACCCTGGCCGCTCGCGAGTTCCCGCAAGGTTCATTGGCGGCCTGAGAAAGAACGGCCTGGACGCCTTAGTTTTCGGCGAGCCCGAGGAGTTCCGAGATCCGAGGGCTGCGGCTCATCGAAAAGAAGGACGTCCTGACCGAACAAAAGGTTTAAAACGCGAGTCCGGAGAAATCCATCGTCTCGAACGAGATCACGCTGCGCAAAGCCCCCATGGGAGCCTTTATTCTGTAGCCGTTCGCGCATCGCAACCACTTCTGCTTCGGAGCT
>DAIDJI010001026.1 GCA_027451455.1 Planctomycetales bacterium
TCGATTTCTGGATTCAGGAATCCGAGAGACATCAGACCCGATGGCGATTCCTTCACAAACCCTCAGGTGGTGAGTGCCATCACGACGAGCATCGGGTAGCCGACGTACTTCTCGGCGCGGGGGTATCGGTTGGCGAACACGCGATCCGGTGCGTGCTCGCCGATGTGCTCGATTCGGAGTCCGGCGGTGAGTGCGGCCATCACCATTTCGCCCAGCCGATGCGGGCGGCTACCGGGCTGGACAATCCGGCCGGTCTCGGGGTCGGTGAACCGGGCCTGGCTCCCCCGGAGGAACATCGCCGGGTGCGCCGCCGAAACGACCATCCGCCCGCCCGGGCGGAGCAGCCGACGGCCCCCGTCGAAGAACGCGGAGAGGTCGTCGATGTGCTCCAGCACCAGCCCGCTGACGATCCGGTCGAACGAGCCCTCGGGGAACGGGAGCGGGTCGTGCAGGTCGTGGACGACGAACCGGACGCGCTCCGCCCCGGGCTTCCGGCGGGCCTCGGCGAGCATTCCCTCGGAAAAATCCAGGGCCGTGACGATCGCTCCCTGGGTCGCCATCCGGACGGCGTGCCGCCCGGTTCCACAGCCGAGATCGAGAACCGAGAGCCCGGCGACCTTGCCGATCAGTTCGGCCGCGATCGGTTCCTCCAGCGCGGGGAGCGGATTGGCGTCGTGGTCGTAGACGATCGCCCAGCGATCGTAGCCGTCTCGGATCGCCTGCGTGCCTTCCCAGGTCGTCGTCATGACGGTTAGATTTCCTTATAATTCATCGCAGGGGGTTTGATCGAGGATTGAGGGAGGAGCCTTCGTACCTCCAGACGCTGGCCCTCCCGATTCCAGTAGGCTTAATCAACCCGCCAGATCGTCGAAACCCAGTCCGGAAGGTCTCGCCTTGTCGCCCGAAACAACCTGGTAAGTCGGCGAGAGGAAGAGCAAGGGCATGTATGGCAGGGCGAGACCCAGATAGCCGAAGACGTCGTTTCTGAGGTTGTGTCTTTGACCCATTTACCTTCGAGGCGGAATCCGTTCTGGGCGACCCGACAGATCTGGTGAACGGCCCCAGCGCAGCTTGTCGAAGGCGGCCCGGCCGAGGTACGAAGCGTAGAGCAGTTGGATGGCCCCGACGGTCCGACAGTAAGTGCGGATTACCTGGAGGTGGGTGTCTCCTCCGAAGATGGGCTTCGTCGCGCCCCGCACGGCCGAATCCCTGAAAAATGTCATGACCTGCGGCTCCCGGCTGGACCGTATCACACCCTCGAGAATCGATGTCCTCGGATGCCCCCGATCTCCCGGAGTACCTCTGCCGAAGACATGATCCCGTCGACTCCGGCGTCCGAGAAGGGCGATCGGTCAGGGGATCGGTCTCCGGTCGGCCGCTTTCCCGAGGGCATCCCACTTCGGTCGCTCGCTGCGGATACCATGCTCCATCTTATCCCTGCGCGGGGAGAGCTCAAGTCGCCGGGACCTTGTTTTTCGGCCGGCGGTCCCGGATCGTAGCAGGCCCGCCCGTCGTTGCGGACGGTCGCCGGTTTCGGTCCCCGGTCGAGGCCCCCATGATCCGCGATTCGATCCGCCGAGAGGGTCCGATGTTCCTGGCAATGGGCCTGGTCGGGGTGGTCCTGGCGGGGCTGCTGGTCGGTTACGAGCCGGTCGGAGGCGACCCGGACCGGTTGTATCGACCACTCAAGGCCGAGCTCGCTCGATCGCTCGCCCGGGGTGAACTGCCGGTCTGGAGCGATCGCATCGGGGTCGGCCTGCCGCTCGTCGCCGAGAGCCACGTCGGGGCGTTCTACCCGCCGAACTGGCTCCTTTATCGAACTCTCGACGTCCCGACGGCCTACCGCCTCTCGATGTG
>DAIDJI010001027.1 GCA_027451455.1 Planctomycetales bacterium
GGGAAGAGCGCGATCCCGGGATCGACGAGGAACCCGCCGGATGGCTCCTGCGCCGGATGTACCGGGCCTCGTTGTGGTCGCCCTCGTGTCGGCTGGCCTATGAGATCATCAGCAAGAATCGGCTCGACAACCCGCCGCCGCTGGAGGGCCGCCATCACCTGATCGACCCTCCGCTTTGTAGCCCGTCGGAGTCGGCCGACATCCTCGCCGATTTCCGCCGCCGGCTGGAGGCGATCGTCGCGTACTGCGACCGGATCGGCGCGCTCCCGATCCTGATCGTCCCGCCGGCGAACGAGTCGGGCTTCGAGCCGAGCCGGTCGACGCTCCCATCCTGGGTCACAGCCGAGGGGCGAGAGTGGGTCGTCTCGACGTTCGAGGCCGCCCGCACCGTCGAGTCGAGAGACCCGGAACGAGCGGAGGCGGGATATCGGGCGATCCTCGATCGCCACCCCGACTTCGCCGAGGCCCATTTCCGGCTGGCCCGGCTGCTGGAGCGAGCGGGTAAGACGGTCGAGGCCGGGCGGCATTACCTCGACGCGCTCGACCAAGACGGCCTGCCGATCCGGTGCCCTGCGCCGTTCCGTGCGGCCTATGCCGAGGTCGCCCGCCGGCACCCGCGCTGCCTCCTGATCGACGGGCGCCGGGAGCTGGCCGCCGCCTCACCGACCGGCCTGATCGGCGATGCCGTGATCCAGGACGCCCACCATCCGACGCTCGTCGGCAACGTCGCGCTCACCGGTGCGGTGCTCCGGGAGATGCAAGCCCGGAAGGCCCTGGGCTCGCTCGAGCCGATCCCCCTGCCCCTCGACCCCGAGGCGATCGCCCGCCATTTCCTGATGGACGGCCCGAAATGGAAGACGGTCTGCGAGCGGTCGAGCACCCACTACCATCGAGTAGCCGGTTACCGATTCGACCCCACCGAGCGGCTCGAAAAAGCCCGCCAGTATGCCGAGGCGGGCCGAATCGTCTCGAACTCGAAGAGTGTCGGCCTAATCCGCGACCTGCTCGACCTGCCAGTCCTGCAAATCGACGGTCGCACCCCGGCCGAGAAACTGCACGACCGCGACGAACTGGTCCCGCTTCCCGCGCCGGATGACCGTACCGACGATCCCCTCCAGCGGTCCGTTGACGATCCGAACCCGCGACCCAACCGGCACCATCGGCTCGGCCGAGACGGCCAGGCCCGAGTGGATCATCCGGTGAATTTGCCGAAGGTCGCGGACCAGGTTTTCCTGGTCAACCACCTCCAGGATGTTCACCAGCCGGTTGCCTCGAAGCGCGGTGAGTCGGTCGTGCGGGTCGCCGTAAAGGAAGACGTAGCCGGCGAAGAGCGGCGTGACCGACTGGATTCGCCGCCCCTGAGGCGTCCGGCCTTCCTTGACCACCTGCGGTAGATAATAGGTCATGCCCTGGTCGCGCAGGTCGCGGACGGTTGCCTTTTCTTGCCGGGGCTTGGTGTGCAGGCACCACCATCGGGCTTCGGGCCTGACGGGCGGTGGAACGTCATCGTCCCAGAGATCGTCGGGATATCGATCGGGCTCGGCAGGGAGTATCGGCATCGCAGGGCGACGGCTCCGAACGGGATCAATTTCGCTTAAATCAATATGTTATCACAATGACCGGGTCCACGTCAAGCGAGGCCGGTCGATTGGACAATCAGGAGGATAGCATGGCGGTCGGGCGGATCAAGATCGGGGTTTCGGGGCTGGTGGTGGTGGACAAGCCAAGGGGCATCACCTCGAGAATGGCGGTGGACCGGGTGATCCGGGCGGCAGGCCGGGTGAGGGCGGGGCACGCGGGGACGCTCGACCCGCTGGCATCGGGAGTTCTGGTCGTCTGCCTCGGATCG
>DAIDJI010001028.1 GCA_027451455.1 Planctomycetales bacterium
CTGCGGCCGGACCGCCTCCCGCGGCGGGACTGGAACTGTGGGACCTCTCGCCCGAGGGCGGCCCGCGATTCGTTCTCTCCGCGGCGATGCCGGGTGCCTGTCTCGATGCGGTCACGTGGAGCCCGGACGGCGCGCGAATCGCCTGCGCGCTGGGGATGCGGTCGCAGAAGACCGGGTTCGTGGCGCAGTTCGACGCCGCTCGCCTGCGTGCTCTCTCGTACTTCGAGACCCCCTTCGCCAGCGCGAGCCGGCTGGGCTACCTCGACGGCAACACTCCGGCAAGCCGCCTCGCCGTCGCGCTCCGGGGCGGATTCCGGGTTCTCGACGCCGTCGACGGCAGCGAGGCCTGGCGGATCGATCGGCCCGAGTCGCCCGACGTCCCGCTCGACTTCGACGTCCTTGCCGACGAGGGCCTGGTCGTCCTCAACAGCGGACTCGTCCTCGACGTCCGCGACGGTTCGACGCGGTCGAAGTTCCTGGCAATGAACGACTGCACCTCGATCGCCGCACGACCCGGCGGCGGCTTCATCGGCGCCTCGAACCGGGGACGGATTTATTGCTGGGATTGAGCGAAGGCGACGTCGTCGAACAGGGGTCGGATCCGTTCCGTGACCTCGTCGGCGAACGGGACGAAGCCCATCGGGCATCGGGCTCTGATGCTTTCAAGTCTCCCGATCTCACGAAGACCACGCCGGCCGATCTGTTGTAGTACGCCTGACGCTTGGCGAAGGCCACCTTTTGCCAGAGGCCCTTACCCTGGAGGTGAGTCATCGGCTTGCGCCGGACCTGCATGGAGCCCGGCTCTCCGCACAGCCGGTGGACGAGGATTGGGACGACGCCCCGGGTCGGCGGCTCGGGCCGATCGTGCCCCTTGCCGATGTCGGTCTTCCCCTCTCCGATGATCTCGATCACGCGGGCGGATTCAGGCGTCGGCATGGGCGAACAGTTCGTCCTCGCTGAGGTTGTACCAAAGTTCGCCCAGGTAGAATTCGCCGCGTCCCAGGCGTTCCTCGATGTGGGGAGCGTCTCGAAGCGGACGGGCCTCGACCGGCCCCCTGCCGCCGTCGCGACGTACCATGAGCGTGACTTCCTCGGGCCGGAACGAACTGAGCAGGTACGGCGAATGGGTCGTCATGATGATCTGCGGCGCCGGGCGCCCCGATGGGGGGTTTTCCTGGAGCCGTCGGATCAAACCGATGACTTCTTCCAGCCGCTTCGGATAGACGCCCTTCTCGGGCTCCTCGATCAGGAGAAGTTTGGGCGGTTCCGGCGAGTGGATCAGCGCGAGCAACCCCAGGAACAGAATGGCGCCGTCGGAGGCCTGCTGGGCGCGGATCGTTCGGCCGTCGACCGCTTCGAAGAAGATCCCCTTACCGGCCAGCTGTTGGGTCTGGTGCTGTCCGCCCTCGTTGTATTCCCGGTGGAGGGCCGGCACCGACTCGATCCTCACGCTACGGAATTGCGGGAAGAATTCGCAGAACTCCCGGCGTAGGGCCAGGAAGCGCTCGGGATCATGGCCGAGGATATCTTCGAGCAAGGTCGCCAGGCCGAACCCATCCGGATCCATGCGAAACTTCCGACCGGGATCGATGGAAGCCGGGATCGCCATAACTTGCGGATCGAAATGATAAAGGCAAGCTGGGCCGAGTTGCTTCGCGGCGGAGGTTAGCAATTCCCTCGAAATCGACAGGTCATGGTCGAGGCGCATTGCCACGTTCGTTGATTCGAGGGGCGGAGTCTTGCTCTCTATGCTGAAATGACGGGCGTCATCAAGCTTCTCCGAGAGTCTACGGCAACGGATTCCCCCCGGAAATTCCACCTCGAGTTGATAGAGCCCCGGAGTGAC
>DAIDJI010001029.1 GCA_027451455.1 Planctomycetales bacterium
GAGGATTTCCGAATGAATTCCGGATAACAGCGTTCCCTGGAAACCCCGGAATGCCCGTCGGCGGGCCAATCGAGGGTGGAGCTCTCTGCGTCTCTGCGGCCCTCTGCGTCTCTGCGTGAAACTCCTCCGGATCAGGTGCGCATCGGGCGGTACTCGGACGAGCCGAAGAGCCAGCGGGCGAGCGTCCCGGAGGGCAATCCCGGGCGGAGGAATCGGGCCGGGCGGTCGAGATCCTGGAGGATGCCCTGAGCGGCGAGGTATCCGCTCCGGACGGCGCCTTCCATCGTGGCCGGCCATCCGGTGTCGGTCCAGTCGCCGGCCAGGAAGAGGCCGTCGATCTGGGTTCGCTGCGGCGGACGGATCGACTCGACCCCCGGCCGGACCGCAAACGTCGCGCCGTGCTCGGTGACGACCCACCATCGCAGGAGCGTCGCGGCGCGGGCCTCAGGCCAGATCTCGCCCAGCTCGTCGAGCACGCGATCGCGGATCGCGACCTTGTCGAGCGGCAGCAGGTCGTACGAGGCGCTGATGACCAGTTGGAGGTACTGACCGCCCCCCTCGGCCGCCGATCGGCCCTGGATCGCCGTGTGGTTGAAGACCCACTGGATCAGCCGACCCGGCGTGACCACGTGGTCGAACGGGCAGACCGGACGGTCGAACCACAGATGCACGCCCGTGATCGGTGAAGACTCCATCTTTTCCAGACCCGAGAGCGCCGGCATCCGGTCGCGGAAGTCGGTCGGGATCATCGCGGCGGCGCGGTCGAACGGGACGGCCACAATCACAAAATCGGCGGCGATCGGCTCGCCCGTCCGGAGGACCACGCCGCCGAGGGCGCCGTCGTCGTCGGTATCGATCGAGCGGACGCCGGTCGTCAGCTGGACCTCGACCTCGTGAATATCCAGCCAGCGCTCCAGGCGTCGGCCGTAAAGCTCGCCGAGCGGGGCCGTCGGCAGTTCAAGCTGGAACCCGGCCCGGTTGCGGAGGAAGCCGTCGAGGAAGACCTTGCGCGCGTGGCCGACGTCCATCTGATCCAGCCGCTCGTTGAGCGCCGAGACCAGCACCGGGCCCCAGAACATCTCGATCGCGCGCTCGGTTTGATGATGGCGGCGGAGCCAGTCGAGGAGCGATTCGCCCGGCTGGTCGGCACGATCGAACGCGAGACCCGCCAGCCCGCGAGCCACGGCGAGCTTGTCCTCGAAGGCGAGAAATCGGGCCTTCAGGAAGCTGCCGGTCAGGTGCAGCGGCGCCGGACCAAATCCCGCGCGGAACCGGGACGTCCGCCCCTCGGGGTCGAGGAAGACCAGCTCAGGCTCCCGGCGGAAGAGGTCGCTGATACCGACCCGCCGGCAGAAGTCGGCGAGGTTGGTACAGCAGGCCATGCTGACGTGTTGACAGTTGTCAACGAGTTCGCCGGTGGCGGGGTCGACGAACGAGCTGGCTCGGCCGCCGAGCCGGGGTCGGCTTTCGAGGAGCGTGATCCGGAGGCCGCGATCGACCAGGCAGGAGGCGGCGGCCAGTCCCGCCAGCCCGCCGCCGACAATCACGACCCGAGGTGGAGGAGGACGGTGGACTCTCGACATAGTTCTCGTGGGGTGGGGCTCGTCGTCGATCCCTGGGGGCGTCTTCAACGGGACCAGTCCTCGACCTCCAATCCGGGGACTCTCTGGAAATCCGAGAGGTTCCTTGTAAGCAGCGGGGCCCCTCGGGCGAGGGCGATCGCCGCGATCCGGAGGTCCATCGACCCAATGCGGATCTTCATCTGTCGGAGCCGCTGGTATTCGGTGGCGGCCTCCTCGTCAAAGTCAAGGATCTCCATCACCCCGAAGTCGTGCAGGCT
>DAIDJI010001030.1 GCA_027451455.1 Planctomycetales bacterium
GACATACCGGCCCGATTCGTTCCGTGTGCTGGTCTCCCGACGGGAGGCGGCTGGCGACGGCGAGCTGCGACTACACGGCGCGGGTCTGGGACGTCACCTCAAGCCGGGCCTTGATGGACATCAAAGGGCATGGGAACCAGGTCATCTGCGTGTGCTGGTCTCCCGACGGGAGCCGGCTGGCCACCGCGAGCTGGGACGGAACGGCGAAGATCTGGGACGTCGACTCCGGGCGCGAGTGGCTCGCCCTGTCCGTCGCTGCAGGCCGTGTTCTTTCGGTATGCTGGTCGCCGGACGGGAGTCGGGTGGCCACCGGGAGCAAGGACGGGACGGTGAAAGTCTGGGACGCCACCAGCGGCCGCGCGCTCCTCACGATCGAGGGCCACAATAACAGTATCACCTCGCTCTCCTGGTCTCCGGATGGAAGCCGGCTAGCCACAGGGAGTGTGGACGGGACGGCAAAGGTCTGGGACGCGGGCGAGGGCCGCGAGCTCCTCACATTCCAGGAGCATTCGGGCCGCGTCCGGTCGGTCTCCTGGTCCCCCGATGGGACGCGACTCGCCACGGGTTCCGTCGACGGTAAAATTCGGGTGTGGGCGGCGGCCACGGCCGACGCGATTCGGGAATGGACCCGCCAGGATCGCACGGTGCAAGACCTCTTGTCCCGGGATAGCTTCCGCGGCCCGAAAGGGTAGGGACTCATCCAGACCTGGCTCCTGCTGCTTCCCCTACTTTTGTCTCGGAGAGGGAGCGTCGGCCAGGCCCTGGAACGGCACCAGATCCTCATCGAGGCGGGCCTGCGGTCCCATCGAGGGGACTGGGTCGAACCTGGTGGTCGAAAGCTGGTCTGGCAGGAGGATCGGTCTCCGGAGGCGGTGTTGAACCTCAATCGGGAGCCTGGACGCGTCTCCGAGTGGAGTGTGGCCTACGCCGTCTGTTCCATCGAGAGCGATCGGGATCGCGACGGCTGAAGTGGACCCCATTGTCTAGGCCGCCCGGCCCGGATTATATGTTATGTTCGGGACCTTCTCCGAGGCCGAGAACCTCCGCGCTGCGGCGCAAGGTGGATGCCTCGCCTCTCGACAAGGATGACCGCTCAGGCCAGCCGGATCGTCCGACCGGTCGCGGCCGATCGACGGGCGGCGTCGAGGATTTCGGTGACGATCAGGTTGTTCTTCAGCGACGAGAGGCCCGAGGGCTTCAGCTCGCCCCGTACGACCGCCGCGAGGTAGTGCAGGAAGTCGTCGGCGGGCGGTGCGAGAGGACGCGCGATCTGCGCTTCCTCGGACTTCCCGGCGACGCGGACCCGGAGCCGGTCGGAGCCCTCGGTCCGAACCTGACCGGTCCGTCCGTAGATCTCCATGTCCTTCCGATTGAACGGCCAGTTCCACGAAGCCTGGATGATCGCCTGTGCCCCGGGATACTCCAGAATGATCGTCGCCTCGTCGTCGACCTTCGAGTAAATCTCGGGCTTGATCTGCTGCGTGACGGCGGTTACGGACAATGGGCGGGCGTCGTCCATCAGCCAGGTCATCAGGTTAGCGCCGTAGCATCCGAAGTCGAAGAGCGCGCCGGCCCCGTTCTTTTCGGGGTCGGTCAACCACGCGAGGAACTCCGGCTGGACGCCGATCTCCTTTGGCCCATTGTGGCCATCGTGGATCACGACCTTGCGAATCGGCCCGAGCGCCTTCTCCTCGTGTGCCAGGTTGTAGGCGGCGTGGTTCGACGCGTACCAGGTCGTCTCATAATTCACCATCACCGGGATGCCGCTGTCGGCCGCGGCCTTCTCGATGGCGCGGGCCTGCTCGATTCCGATGGCGAGCGGCTTCTCCATCATCA
>DAIDJI010001031.1 GCA_027451455.1 Planctomycetales bacterium
GGCGACCCGAGGTACCTGGTACTCGGCCGACTTGAGGGTGATCTCCGGGTCCAGCCCCGATCCGGAGGCTGTCACGAGATCGACCGGCGCCGGATGCTCGTGCGTGGCCTTGAGCATCGCGGCGCGTTCGGCGACGGCCTTGCGCAGGTCGGCGTTGTGCGGGCCGAGGTTCGAGCCCGAGGCGGCGTCGGCCTTGTAATCGCAGGCCGACGGTCGGGGGTGGAAATACCGGTCCGATTCGAACTTCTGCGCGATCAGCGCCGAGCCGACGACGGAACGATCCTTGCGGATCAGGAGGCTACCCGACGCCTCGGACGGAAAGATCAGCGCGGCCAGGGCCCAGACCGCCGCCGGATAGATGACCGCGCACGCGAGGAACGTCACCGCGCAGGCCCGCAGGGAAGGGATCAGTTCTCGGAACATGACGAGGAAACTCCTCGGATTCGTTTCTTTCTGACGGAGCATCTGTGATTCTGGCGCTCAGACCGCAAGGTCAATCAGCATGTCGATGATCTTGATGCCAACGAACGGCGCGATCACGCCGCCCAGGCCAAAGAAGAGCAGATTGCGCCGCAGCAGCGCGCTGGCCCCGACCGGCCGGTAGGTGACGCCCTTCAGCGCGATCGGGATCAGCATCGGGATGATGATCGCATTGAAGATCACCGCGGAGAGGATCGCCGACTTCGCGCCGCCCGACGAGGCCAGGCCCATCAGGTCGAGGGCGCGGAGCGAGGCCAGCGCCTTGAAGTCGACGAACATCGCCGGGATGACCGCGAAGTACTTCGCCAGGTCGTTGGCGATCGAGAACGTCGTCAGGGCGCCCCGGGTCATTAGCAGTTGCTTGCCGATCTCGACGACCTCGATCAGCTTCGTCGGGTCGCTGTCGAGATCGACCATGTTGCCGGCCTCTCTGGCCGCCTGGGTACCAGAGTTCATCGCGACGCCGATGTCGGCCTGAGCCAATGCGGGGGCGTCGTTAGTTCCGTCGCCCATCATCGCGACGAGCTTGCCGCCGGCCTGCTCCTTGCGGATGTAGGCGAGCTTGGCCTCGGGTGTTGCCTGGGCGATGAAGTCGTCGACGCCTGCCTCCTGAGCGATCGATCGGGCGGTCAGGGGGTTGTCGCCCGTGACCATCACGACCCGTAGCCCCATCTGCCGGAGTCGGGCGAACCGTTCGCGGATGCCCGGCTTGAGGATATCTTCGAGTTTGATGATCCCGATGATATTGTCGCCCGAGGTGACGGTCAGCGGGGTGGCACCCTTCGAGGCGATGGCATCGACCGTTTCCTGGTAGGCGTCGGGGATTCGTCCGCCCCGCGATCGGGCCATTTCGGCCATCGTATCGGGTGCACCCTTGCGGATGCAATCGCCATCCGGCAGATCCACACCGCTCATTCGTGTATGGGCGGTGAACTCGATAAACCGGCTGCCGTCGGGGGCGATGAGGTCGAGTTCGAACGACTGCCGGGCGAGTTCGACGATGCTCTTACCTTCGGGCGTGGTGTCGGCGAGAGAGGCGATCGCGGCCATGCGCGCCAGCTCGCGCTCGGGCAGTCCGCCCATGGGCACGAAGAGCGTCGCCCGGCGATTGCCCAGCGTGATCGTCCCCGTCTTGTCGAGCAAAAGCGTATCGACGTCGCCAGCGACCTCGACCGCCTTGCCGCTCTTGGCGATCAGGTTGGCCGCGAGGGCCCGGTCCATCCCGGCGATTCCGATCGCCGCGAGTAGGGCGCCGATGGTGGTTGGGATCAGGCAGACGAGAAGCGCGATCAGTGTGGGGATATCAAGTTCGATCCCGTGGTACAGCGCCATTGGGTAGAGCGT
>DAIDJI010001032.1 GCA_027451455.1 Planctomycetales bacterium
CGGTCCCTCTGAGTCGGGTCGCGAATCCTCTCCCTGCCGCGCAGCTTTCCAGGGCGCCGGCCGCCGGTCGATCTTTCCGGGTCGCCGAGGCCGGTCATCCTTTCTCCATGATATCCGCCCCGAGGACGCCCGACGACTCAACGGATCCCGCACCGCGGTCACGACCTGCGCGCCGTTATGTCGACAGCCTCAATCCTTCCGATCGAGCCGGCCGATACGTGGAGATGATCGCTCAGGGAACCAGGGTCTGGGTCGATCGTGGACGACGCGCCAGGGAGGGCTACGCAAGTGATGACGACATCGGAGAAGAGACGGGCTGCGGCAGTCGTGTCGTCGGCGTCGACGGCCCCGGAATCCTCCGCGAGCCCTGCCGCCCCGGCACCCCGGGTCAGGCGGTCGGCGAAGGAGCCGGCCCCGACGACTGCGCCGGCCCCGATCCCCGAGGGCGACGAGGCCGCCGCGGCGATCGAGACGCTCCGGCGCCAGGTACTCGCCTTGCAGCGGATCAGCAGCCTGGGTGTCCTGGCCGGCGGGGTCTTCCACGAGCTGAACAACGCGCTGACGCCGATCCTCAGCTATGCGAAGCTCGGCCTGCGCAACCCGGACCCGGCCTATCGCGAGCGGGCTCTCTCGCAGATCCTCGATGCCGCCCAACGCGCCGCGACGATCACAAGGAGCCTGCTGGGCCTCTCGCGCCCGGGCGGGAGCCTCGACCACCGCGAGCCGATTGAGCTAACGCGACTGGTGCGCGAGATCCTCTCCCTGGTCGAAAAGGACCTCTCGCGGCACCGGGTCCGGCTGGAGGTGACGATCACGGGTGAGCCCTGGGCTCGGGTCCACCCTGCGCAAATCCAGCAGGTGCTTCTGAACCTTTTAATCAACGCGCGACAGGCGATGCCCGAGGGCGGGACGGTCCGGGTCCGACTCGGCACCGACGCCTCCGGCCGACGCGCCGAACTCAGCGTTTCCGACACGGGCGTTGGCATCGCGCCCGCCGACCTGCGCCGGATCTTCGAGCCGTTCTACTCGACCAAGACGACCCCTGACGCCGCCGGCCAGGGCGGAACCGGTCTGGGCCTGGCGGTCTGCCGCGATATCGTCGAGGCGCACCATGGCCGTCTCCGCGCGGAGAGCCGCCTGGGACAGGGCTCGACCTTCACGCTGATCCTCCCGACCTGCCCGCCGGACGCCGCCGAGCCGCAGCAGGGAGCGGCGTGAGCCTGGACCGTGCCGGGGAGCCGCCAATGAGCGACGAGTTGACTCCCGAAATGATCCGACAGTGGAACCCCGCGGATCGTGCGGCGCTGCTCACCGCCTGGCGCGAGCTCTTCCCGGAGTACCACGGCTCCGAGCTCCCTCGACGATTTCAGGGGCAACCCCTCAATCCGCAGCAAGCCGGATGGGTGTTCGAGCACTGGGTCTGCTCGGCATTTCGACAGGTCGTTACGGCTCCGACCGACCACGTCATCGGTCCGTTCACCGTGCCGATGGAGTCCAACGAGCGGGCCAAGGAGGAAGTCGACGGATTGGTGGCTCTGGGATGGCAAGGGTTCCTGCTTCAGGCCAAACTGGAGACCAGAGCCATACCCTTCGAGCCCATCGCGAGACTTCATCTTCAGGTGGGTCGTCGGCCCGAGGGGACCTTCGGCCTGTTCTTCGCGAGTAAGTATTCGCCGGCCGCGGAGGAACTCATCAAGGATTTGCGGCCAATAAGGGTCCTCCTTTTTCGGGTCCCAGAAATGAACTGGGCATTGACGCTTGAAAGGCCGCTGGACATCCTTGAATTAGTGCGATGGAAATGGCGGCTGGCCCTCAAAT
>DAIDJI010001033.1 GCA_027451455.1 Planctomycetales bacterium
GTCCGCCTGAGCTCCTTCGCCAGGGCGCGCTCGGTCCGCCGCCACCGGGTCATCAGGCCGACCATGTGCGCCGGGAGTCGGATGGTGGTCGTCGTGTTGATCAGGGCGTGGCGGATCGCTTGCTTGATCCAGTAGCTGGCGTAGGTGCTGAACCGGGTGCCGAACGCCGGATCATACTCCTTGGCGGCGCGGATGAGTCCGAGGTTTCCCTCGCCGATCAGGTCGTCGATCGGGATGCCACGGCCGACGTAGTCGCGGGCGATCTTCACAACCAGCCGGAGGTTGGCCTCGATCATCCGCTGGCGGGCCGCCTCGTCTCCCTGGGCGATCGCCACCGCGAGGTCGCGTTCCTCGGCGGCGGTCAGCAATGCGTCGTCCTTGATGTCCTTGAGATAAAGGTACAACCCCGTCGTGACACCCATCTCCCGGGATCGCATGGCGCTCATTGAAGTCGCTCCCTGTATCATCATCCGTCGATCGAATGGGGTCCGCACCGCCCCGAGCCTCCTCATCCGGAACCCCGCGCGTCCGACTTCTCGCGCGGGGAATCGTCCGTGATCGCTCACGGCGACGCGACGGGCTCCTTGAGGTGGGCCATCCGGGGCCCTTCTCCTCAACCTCGATTGCCCGTCCGAAACCGTGCTTCCATCCCCTTAGTTGAGATCCCGGCGCGGATCCGGCGGGGTGGCCGAGAATTTTTCAGAAGGCGTGCTATGCTGACTCCCGAAGTCACAATAAGAAGAGTGGCGGTCGCCGGGAGCTTCCCAAACTCGCCCTCTCTGTCTCGTTGCCGGGCACTGGTCCTTAATAAAACAAAAAGAGAATGGGCGCCCGGGGTCTTTCCCGGCATAATGAGTGTGAGGGATCCGATGTCACGGTGGCATTGTCCCATGGCCAGGAGAGCCGCGGTTCGAGGATGAGCGGAGGGAAGGGACGTCCGAAGGGATCGGACGTATGCGTTGGTCGAGGTAGAGGCGCCGGGAAGCGGGGGGGCACCGGTCATGGATCGCGACGACGCCGGAGAGAAGTTTCACGAATTGATGTCGCGGGCTCGCGCCGGCGACCCGGAGGCCGTCCGGGACTTTCTGGGTCGGTTCGAGCGTGAGGTTCGGGTGATGGTGCGGGCGCGGCTGCCGAAACGGCTGCGGACCCGATTCGACTCCGGAGACTTCGTACAGGCGGTCTGGCAGAGCTTCTTCACCGGACCGTCCGGAAGTGCGCCTGAGTTTGAGAACGAGGAACACCTGCGTGGATTCCTGCGCGGAGTGGTGCGGAACAAGGTGGGCGAGGAGCATCGCCGGCAAACACGAACGGCCCGCCGCGACCTGGCGCGCGAGGAACCGCTATACGTGGCCCGCGGCAACCACGAGGTCGCGCGCGAGGTTCCCTCGCCGGACCCCTCGCCGAGCGAAAATGTGCAGGCCGACGACCGATTCGAGCAATTAATGGCGGGATTTGGGGCGCGCGAGGTGCGGGTTCTGGCGCTCCGCCGGCAGGGACTGACCTACGCCGAGGTTGCCGAGCGAACCGGGATGCACGAGCGATCGGTCCGTCGGATCATCGACCTGTTCCGGTTGCGACTGGAGAGTCGGCCATGAACGCCCGCGCCGGTCCTGCCAGGCCGACGGCCGACGACGGCCTCGGTCGCGTCGATGTCGACGCCGGAAGCACGATCCGACGGCGCAGCTCGGCCTCGTCCTCGTCGTCCACCACCGACTGTGGCCGGGTGCCCCGCACGAGCATGACCGGCACACGGACGGACGCCAGCCGGTCCCACAGGGGCGTCACGTCCAGCTGGTCGGCCGCCGGACGCTCGAG
>DAIDJI010001034.1 GCA_027451455.1 Planctomycetales bacterium
CCACCACCCGCATCAGGCAGCGCCCAAACTCGTCGCGGGTCTGCCTATCTTAATGACTTACCCAGCACCCTTGCAGCGGGCGATCGGGCCGCCAATCGCCGAGGCACTCATCGCCGCGCGGGCCGTCGCGGCCGGTCGGGTCCACTGCGTCGTCGGCGCGGAGGGTGGCAGCCACGCCGACCACCGCCGCCGGATCGCCGAGGCCGTCGAAGCCTGTGCGGATCGAATTGTTTTGACCAGCCACAATCCCCGATCCGAGGATCCCGACCAGATCCTCGACCACCTCCTCGCCGGATTCCGCCGGCCGGGGAAGGTTCGTCTCGAGCCCGATCGGCGTCGGGCGATTGAGACCGTGCTCTCCGAGGCCCGGCCCGGCGACGCGGTCCTGATCGTGGGCAAGGGACGGCACACCTACCAGATCCTCGCAGACCGCGCCGTCCCGTTCGACGATGTCGCGATCGCGCGCGACTGGCTCCGCCGCCACGCCCGGCCGATCCGGCCCGTAACCCGATCGGCCTGAACGGGTTGGACTTCGAGATCGGATCGCCGCTGATCCCGTCTTCGATTAAATATTGTAAATGGGCCTGGTCGATCGGGCCTCGACAGCGAACAAAAGAGAGGCGGCGAGCGTCTTCTTACGATATCCGATTGGTCGATGTCCCGCGCGGAGCTTTCCGCCTGGGGATGGATCGACCTGGATTCCGGGCTGGGGCTCTCCCGCCGGACGTCCGGCGCCGTAGCGCCGGGGGACCTCGGCCAGGAAGGCCGTGCCACTCGACACGGAACGCGCGAGGACCGCACGAATGACGACCGCACAATCCAGGACGCCGACCCGCCGCCCCCTTTTTCCGCCCGCCCACGCCCACACAACGAGCCGGCCGGTCGCCGATCGCGATCCCATCGCCCTGGCGGCCTCACTCCGCGAGCTGGCCGCGCGGGCGCACCGAGCCGTCCGGGCCCTGAACGGTCCCGAGGTCACCGCTGCGCACCGCGAACTCTCCGCGATCCAGCCGAGGATCGTTGACCTCCGCCATCTGGTCGATTCCCGAACGCAGCCCGACCTGGCCTCGTACCTGGACGCCCTCCGCCGCGAGGTCGAATCGCGGCTGGTCTGAGAGCCTGGGAAAGACGCGAGAAAGTGGGCAGGCGATCTCTCCCCCTCGTGAACGGAACGAGGGGGCTTTCTGAGCAACGAACGGGCTGGTGGCGTCCGTTCGTTACTCCGAGGCTTCTTCAACCCTCGCCGATTCGGCCCCCTTCTTGATCGTTTCGATCGCGTTGGCGCAGTCTCGTTTGTCCTTGTAACCCTGTCCCGACGTGGCGATGATCTGGCCGTTACTCGACTTCAGTCGCCACCGGTACTGCTGCTTCGCGTCCGGATAGGTCTCGAACGTGAGCTTTGAGGCGGCGTCCATTTTGATCCGATCGATGGCGGCCCGGCAGTCGCGTTTGTCTTTATATCCCTGTCCAGAAGTGGCGATGATCTGACCATTGCTGGATTTGAGCCGCCAGCGATGTTCCTTGCGAGCGTCCGGATAGGTCTCGAATTTGAGTGTCCGGCTCGCCTGGGCCTTTGCCGCCTTCGCCACCTGCGGCGCGGCGGACCCTGCCGGCGGCAGGCCCGCGACCGCGACGATCGCCCCGATCAACGTTCCTGCCAGCATCCGGCCCTGCGAACGCGAGAGTCTCATGATCGTTCTCCGATCGAGGAAAAAAACCCGGAACGGAAGCACACGCAACAGGTCTCTGATGCCGCCCGGCCCGGCCTAGGCTTTTGAGGCCCCGTTGGAAGTGGGAGCCTCGGGATAGGCTTGAT
>DAIDJI010001035.1 GCA_027451455.1 Planctomycetales bacterium
CATCCACAAGGCCATCTGGGATGATTTCCTGGAGGAGGAATATCACCTCCCGGCCGACCGGCGACTCACTCTCGCGTCGTACGACGCCGGGTCTCCTCCGGTCGCTTATGTCCAACCGGTCGCCGTCGGAAGCCCGCTCATCGATATGCCCCTGTTCCTTGAGTCTGGCTTCTACGTCCCTGCGCCCCTGGAAGCGACCTACCAGACGACCTGGGAAGATTACTTCCCGGCGCCCATGAAAAGGCTGCTCGAAGCCCCTGCGCCGTAGGCAGTGGGACGGCCGGGAGTCCAAGTTCCTACCGCTTCTTCGCCCCGGCGGCTGAGCGGCCGGCCTCGACGATCTTCGCGGCGGTCAGGCCGTATTTCTTGAGCAGGGCGTCGGGGGCGCCGCTCTCGGCGAAGGTGTCGAGCAGGTTGACGAACCGGATCGGCACCGGGTGCGACTCGGCGAGGGTATACGCGACCACGCTGCCGAGGCCGCCGTGCGCCAGGTGCTCCTCGGCGACGACCATCGCGCCGGTCTCCTTCGCCGCGGAGACGAGGGCGTCGCGGTCGATCGGCTTGACCGTGTGCATGTCGAGGACGCGGGCCTCGATCCCCTCGCCAGCGAGCGCCTCAGCGGCGTCGAGGGCCATCGAGACCATGATCCCGTTCGCCGCGATTGTCAGGTCGTTGCCCTCGCGGACCTGGTTTGCCTTGCCGATCTCGAACGGGACCTTCTCACCGGCGTAGATCTTCGGGATCTCGGGCCGTCCGCAACGGAGGTAGACCGGCCCCTTGTATTCGAGCATCGCCTTCGTGGCCGCTTTTGCGGACTCCTCGTCGGACGGGACGATCACGACGAAGCCGGGGAGGGCGCACATCAGGGCGACGTCCTCGATTCCCATCTGCGAGGCGCCATCCTCGCCGATCGAGATTCCGGCGTGGCTGCCGACCACCTTGACGTTCAGGCCGGGATAGGCGACCGACATTCGAAGCTGGTCGTAGGCGTTGCAGGTGATGAAGGCGGCGAAGCTGGCGATGACGGCTGTCTTGTTCGAGGAGGCCAGTCCAGCGGCGACGCCGACCAGGTTGCTCTCGGCGATCCCGACGTTGAAGAAACGGTTGGGATACTTCTTGCCGAACCACTCGGTCCGGGTCGAGTTGCCGACGTCGCCGTCGACAACGACGACCTCGGGGTGATCGGCCCCGAGTGCCTCAAGCGCCCGGCCGAATGCGTCGCGGGTCGCCTTGCCCAGCTCTCGTTTTGATTGTAGCCCGGAGGAAGCACCGGCCATCGGGGATTCACCTTTCTGGGTAGGACCGTGGGATCAGGCGGGCTCTGCGCGGCGATCGGAGGATGGTACGGGTCGGGGCGTCGGTCGAGGGCGACCGCCCGACGTCCGATCGCGGGGGCTCCCGTCTCAACTCGCGGCGATCTCGGCGAGGGCCTCGTTGAGGTTCTGGGCGGGCAAGGGTTTGCCGTGGAAATTGGTGTCGCCCAGCTTGCGGAGGAGGTTGAGCATCCCCTGACCCTTGTGGGTCAGCGAGACAATGCAGGTGGGCATTCCCTTGATCTCACCGGCCCGTTCAAGAGCCTGCAAGACCTCGCGCATGTCGTTGCCGTTGATGACCTGAGTCTTCCAGCCAAATGCGGCAAACTTGCCGTCGATCGGGTCCATGTTCATGACCTCCTCGGCGGGGCCGGTCTGCTGGAAGTGGTTGCGGTCGACGATCAAGGTCAGGTTGTCGAGCTGATACTTGGCCGCCGAGGCCGCCGCTTCCCAGATCTGTCCCTCCTCGATCTCGCCGTCGCCGGTCAGCACATAGGTGT
>DAIDJI010001036.1 GCA_027451455.1 Planctomycetales bacterium
GCCTCCGCCTCGGCGACATCGAGTCGCTCGTCCGCGAGAGCGTCCAGGGGCTCGGCTGCTTCATCCAGGGGCACCGCGACACCTTCCGATTAATCGTCCCCCTCCCCGATGATCGCCTCCAGGAAGTTGTCGTCGAGGCCTCCGAGGGCGCCAATCAGGATCCGGTGCTGACGGTCTTCTCGGTCTGCGGACCCGCCGATCCCGC
The DNA here is from genome assembly GCA_027451455.1 of Planctomycetales bacterium. Classification (GTDB taxonomy): domain Bacteria; phylum Planctomycetota; class Planctomycetia; order Isosphaerales; family Isosphaeraceae; genus JAKAUH01. The sequence continues at coordinate 206 of DAIDJI010001036.1, forward strand.
CTATTTCCAGTACGCCCTCCGATTGAACGCACAGCTCACCTTCGGCAGCATCTCCGTTCACGACGTCCTGGGCAGCCCGATGTTCGTCATGTCGCGAACCTTCTCTCGGGAGACCGCCCGCCCCGAGGATCTCCGCGGCGCCATCCTCGAAATTGCCCGGCGCTCCGACCGGATCGAGAAGAAACTGACCCGGATGGATCAATATTGAGGAACCGCCCGGCTCCTCGGATGAACCCCACGATCGGTCGGACGAGAACTCAGAAATCCGGACGATCGCGATAGGGCGCCTCGATCATCGGGCGCATGATCTCCTCATCCGGGATGGCGTTGCGGGAGAAGTAGGGATTGCCGGACGGGGCGCTCGGGACCACGTCGGGGACCGGCTCAGGCGGGACCATCCCCAGACGAATGGAAACTCGTCGGAGAAGGGCCTTCGAGAACGGCTGGTCACCGAACCAGTCCACCCGGCAGCTCAGGTGCGTGACCGGCTTCCGGATCCGGAGTGTGACGACAACCGATCGACGGTCGGCCGTCCGGCCCTCAATCTGGAGCACGGCGCCGCTGTGAGAGCGGCGGACCACCTCAATCTTGAGGTCTCCCATCGCTTCGATGAGCGCCGCCGTGACCTTCGTGATCGGGAACGGATAATCCTGCATTCCCCGGCCGGTCGTATACCGGAAGGCGAGCTCGGGCCCGTTGGACGATTCGGGCTCGTCCTCGATCCTCGGCCCCCGGCCGGTCAACGCACATCCAAGACCGACCGAGAGCGCGAGCCCGGACACCATCAAGTAATGGAACGGGCGTCGCATCCGCATCCCGGGACTCCCTTCCCGCCAGTTCGGCCTCAACGATCGAGAGCGCCCGCGATCTCCTGGCCGAGGATCAGTCGGCAGGCTACTCCCCCTCCCGATCCCGGTCAAGTCAGGCCATCGGTCCGTTGCTGGCTGCCTGGCTGCCCCTCGGTCATAGCCGGATTGTTTTCAGGAAGTGCGGGCCTATAATGCAAAGCTGGAAAAGTCTGCTCCTTACGTGGAGGAGCGGCTTCCAACGGTTCCCCCACCTTGAGTCGCTGAAGAAGCTCGGTGGCCGGGCCGCGACCCGATTCGAGGATCCGAATCGAGGGCATCGCAGCCAGAACCGAGGCTGAAGCGTTGGGCCGTCGCCGTCGTTGGACGTCGGCGGGATTGAAGCGAAATCGAACATGGTAGATCGTAACCTGCTCCGCGAATTTGATGTCAGCGAAGACGACCTGGCAGCCCTGATCGCCGGAGGAGACGGGTCCAGCATGGACCAGTTCCTCGGCGAGGGCCAGAACTTCGAGATCGGCAAGATCGTCTCGGGGAAGGTCGTCGAGGTCGTCGGCGATCAGGTCGTGGTGGACGTCGGCTACAAGTCTGAGGGCCTCGTCCCACTTAACGAGTGGGAAGACGAGCCGCCCCCGCAGCCGGGGGATAGCGTTGAGGTCCTCCTCGAAGGGATGGAGGACGAGACCGGCGAGATCGTCCTCTCCCGGAAGAAGGCTCACCGAATGCGCGCCTGGGAGATGGTCATCTCCCGGTATCACGAGGGCGATGTCGTCAAGGGCCGCGTGACCCGCAAGATCA
>DAIDJI010001037.1 GCA_027451455.1 Planctomycetales bacterium
CCTCGATCAATGCCGGTAGTCTTAACATTGTGATCCTTCCCTCCTCAATGTGCCATGCGGGAAGGCACGAGCAACGTCACCGCCACGGGGAACATCCTCGGTTGCGGGTCGGCGAACCTGGCCCGGATCGCCGCCGCCTCCCGCTCGATCTCCTCGGGGATCGCTTGCAGCCTAGCTCGCAAAGCGTCGTAGTTCCGCTCCCACTGGTCCGACTCGTCGTCCGAGAAGAGCTTCAACTGCCGGTACTCCCGATCGCCCAGAGCCCGGTACTCCGGGTCCTCCATCTCCGATTCGATTGTTCGGGCCAGTTCGGTCAGCACCGTCGTGATGCCGGCGACCTCCTTCTCGGCCCGGTCCGCCAGCGCCTTCTGCTGGCTCGACGCCCGCTCCCTCATCCGGGCTTCGAGGGCCTTGATCAGGGATTCACGGTGCCTGGCGTACTCCCTGGCCATCGCCCCCTTCATCGCCTGGCCCGGCTCCTCGATGCCGGCGGCCTCCAGGGCCTTCTCGACCTGGCCGACGTTCATCGGCCGGAACTTCCCCGCCTGGAGCAGCCCGCCAGCCGTGATGACCTCCTCGTGCAGCCGGTGGCTATCGCCGCCGACGATCACCAGCCGGGCATGGGCGACGATCGCAGGCTCCCGGAGCACGATGTCGGGCACCAAGCGGGCAGCCACACGATTCAGGTTCTTCTTCCCCTGGCCCGACCAGACCTCGGCCCGCAACAGCCGCAAGCTCATCTGCACAAGCCGATGATTCAGGTGGACCAGGACGACCTCTTCTCTCGCCTCGGCCAGGAGGTTGTGGTCGAAGACGATCGGTCGGACCTCACCCGTGTGCGGGTGCCGCAACACCTCGGCACTCAGCGCCCAACTCCCCGAGAGGGCCGGCAGCCGGAACACCGGGCAGCGATGCCGCTTCGGATGTGGCCAGATCCCCTCCAACTCGGTCGGGACCAGTCCCGGCTGACCGGCCAGTTGCAAGGCGATCTCGACGACCTTTTGGATGTTCTCCGGCGAGAGCCGCAACTCTCGCTTCGTCTCGTCGAGTTGCTCCCGCAGCCGCTTGATCTGACGGGCCAGATCCCGCTCGAACTTCCACATCCGCTTGACCGCCCCGGCCTTCTCCTCGGCCCGGCCGGTGTCGAGCCGGCTGCGGCGGCCGAGCATCGCCTCCTCGACCTGCTGGGCGATCACCGGGCCGACCTCGCCAAGGTCTTCTCGGATCGTCTCGATCTTGCGGACGGCCCGCATGAGGAACTCCAGGTCGTCCTCCAGTTCGCCGACCGACATCTGGAACAGGGCCTTCTCCCGCTCCCGGTAGCCCCGGCCGACGAAGTGGTAGACCAGGACCTCCGAGGCCCGCTGCCCGTGGCGATCGATGCGGCCGTTCCGCTGCTCCAGGCGGTTGGGGTTGAACGGGATCTCGTAGTGGATCAAGCGGTGGCAATGGTACTGGAGGTCGATGCCCTCGCTGGCGGCGTCGGTCGCCAGCAGGATGCGGACGGGGCTCTTGGCCGGGTCGGTCTGGAACGCCGCCTTGACCGCCTCCCGCTGGTCCTTGTCCATCCCGCCGTACATGGTCATCAGGCGGTCGCCGCCGGTGAACCCGGCCGAGGCCAGGATCGTCTGCAACCAGTTCTGGGTCGCCCGGTATTCGGTGAAGAGGATCACCCGCTCGTCCGACCACCGGCCGCCGGGGCGGATGTGCGTCTCCAGCCATCGAATCAACCCGGCGGCCTTGCTGTCGGGCCGGGCCGAGGCGGCGACCGCCCAGTCCTTCATCCGCTTGAGCAGGGCCAGTTC
>DAIDJI010001038.1 GCA_027451455.1 Planctomycetales bacterium
GGTCGCGGTGATCGCGCATTATCTCAATCTGGTGGCGAACGTTCGGCTGACGCACCTGGTTGAGGTCCCTGGATTTGCCGAGGCGAAGGTACCGCAGGATAACGTGGTCGACCGGACGGTCTTCGCCAAGTTGAACCGGATGCGGATCAAGCCCTCGGAGCTCTGCTCCGACCGCGAGTTCATCCGCCGCGCCTATCTCGACGTGATCGGCGTACTTCCCCGGCCAGAGGAGGTCGCGCGATTCCTGGCGATGCCCGAGAAGACCCGGCGGAGTGCGGTCATCGACGAGCTTTTGGATCGGCCCGAGTTTTATGACTTCTGGGCTCTCAAGTTCGCTGATATCCTTCGCGCGAACGGCCGGCTGATCCAGTCGAAGGGGGCGTATGCGTTCCATCGATGGATTCGGGCGAGCCTGGAGCAAGATGTCCCGCTTGACCGGTTCGTTCAGGATTTGCTCACGGCCGAGGGCTCGACGTTCAAGAATCCGGCGGCGAACTACTACCGGATCAGCCGCGATCCCGAAAGCGCGGTTGAGACGACGGCGCAGCTTTTCCTGGGCGTCCGGATTCAGTGCGCCAAGTGCCATAATCACCCGTTCGAGCGGTGGACGCAGGACGACTACTACGGATTCGCCGCGTTCTTCTCGCAGGTCGGCCGCAAGAAGGGGAACCTGCCCGATGAGGAGGTCGTCTATCCGTCGGGCTCGGGCGAGGTCCGACAGCCGCGTACCGGCCAGACGATGAAGCCGAAGGCGCTGGGCGGGCCGGTCCTGGATGGCCCGAAGGAGCCCGAGGATCGCCGCGTCCGGCTGGCAAGCTGGCTTTCGAGCGCGAACAATCCGTTCTTCGCCAAGAGCCTGGTCAATCGGGTCTGGTATCACCTGATGGGCCGGGGGATCGTCGAGCCGGTCGACGACTTCCGCGACTCGAACCCAGCCTCCAACGACGAGCTGCTCGACGGCCTGACCGCCGACTTCGTCAAGGAGGGCTACCACCTGCGTCCGCTGATCCGGACGATCCTCCAGAGTCGGACCTACCAGCTTAGCGCGGTGACGAACTCGATGAACGTGGACGACACGCTCTACTTCTCGCACTGCCAGACGAAGCTGCTGCCGGCCGAGGTGCTGCTCGACGCGATCTCGGCGGTCACGGCGACCTCGACGAAGTTCGACGGCCTTCCGATGGGTGCCCGGGCTTGCCAGATTCCCGACGGGAAGATGGAGAACCCGTTCCTCAAGACGTTCGGTCGTCCGGCTCGCGAGCTGGCGTGTGAGTGCGAGCGCGAGAGCGAGTCGAACCTCTCACAGGCGCTTCAACTGATCGGCGGGGCGACCGTCAACGGCAAGCTTCGCGACGAGAAGGGTCGGATGGCGACGCTGGCTGGCAGCAAGAAGACGCCCGAGGAGATCGCCCGGGAGCTCTACGAGGTCGCTCTCAGCCGGGATCCGACCCCCGCCGAGCGCGAGGCCGCCGTCAAGCACCTGACCGCGGCGAAGAACCGTCGCGAGGCGGTCGAGGACCTGGGCTGGGTCCTGATCAACTCGAAGGAATTCCTGTTCCGGCATTGATCCCGCCCGGTGAAGGGACCAGCCGCGATCAAACCAGATCGGTCTCCGCCGGCTCCGAATCGGGGTCGGCGGAGGCTTTTTCTTTTTCTTTCCCGCCGCCGAGCCGGCCGAAGACCTTCGCCAGCATCGCACCGCCGCGGAAGAGCCGCAGGAGGGACGGTGTCGAGAGGCGGTCGACGTGGCTGTACCACTCGGTCACCATCTTCGTGAATTCGAGCATCTTCTCGAGCTGGGCC
>DAIDJI010001039.1 GCA_027451455.1 Planctomycetales bacterium
CCCCCAGTGCCCCAGCAGGCGCGGCTTGATGTGTTCGAGCACGAGCGGCTTTGAAAGCAGCGGATTGTCGACCAGATAGATCTGGCCGATCGACAGATAATTGGCCGCCCGCCAGTAGGCGTCCATCCGCCTGAGGAGCCCGGCCTCGAGCGTCGAATCCATGGCGATGATCCTTCCCTCTCCGAAGTCTCTCGTTGATGGAACGGGGGATCAATCTAGCCGATGTCGGAGCCAGGTGCAACCGCGGCAGGATGACCATCGACCGGACCGCCGGCGAGACCGACGGGACGGTCAGGCCCCCGCCGGATGCTGCGCGAGCATCCGGCGGGGCCGATCGGGCTCAGGGCCCGGGACAACTCAGCGCCCGGCGGAGGCGGAGTCGAAGATGTCGCACCACTCGCGATAGCGACGGGCGATCTCAGCGACGGCGGCCTCGCGGGTCAGCTTGCCGTCCCGCCACTCAACGCAGGGATCCCAGAAGCTGGTCCGGCCAACCGCGAAGCCGATGAAGCCGGGAACAGAGGCCGCCGTCTTGAGCCAGTGGCGGACCTTCACATCATCCTCACCGCGGCCGAGGATGATCCCGCCCACCTGGTCGCGACCGCCACGCTTCATGGCCTCGACGACCCGTTTGGCGTCCTCCGCCGTCTCGATCCCCTCGATCTTCCAGACGTCGGCCTCAACACCGGCGTCCTGAAGCTGATGGATTGCGGCGATCATCAGGTCGGGGCGCAGCTCGCGGTCGTACCGCTTCTTGTCCCCGCCGACCTTCTCGAGCTGGGCCTTCTCGGCCGGGACCAGCAGCTCGAACATGAACTTGCTCTGACCGCCCGAGTGCAGGTACTTCGAGAGCCGGGCCAGCCGCTCCGACTGCCGGTGGTTCAACTCGGGGTCGCCCTCGGGGTTGTACCGGACCAGGACCTTGCAGAAGGTCGGCCGGAACTTCTCGATGTGCTTGCCGAAATCCTCGCCGTACTCGAAGTCAAACTCATCCTGACCGCTCTTCTCGGCCGGGCACGACGTGTTGTAACCGTGCTTCGCCGCGTCGGCCAGGATCGCCGAGCCAAACTGCTCGTCGACCAGGATGCCCGACTTGTCTTGCGCGACGCCGCCTGCCAGTGCCGCCTTGAAGCCGTCATAAATGACGCCCTTCATCTCGGCGATCTTCGCCGTCTGCTCGTCGCTCAGCGCGCCCGACCAGCCGAACATGTTCTTCTGGAACGTCCCTCGGTGATCGAAGGGCAGGATGTAAAGCGGACGGTCGTAACCGATAGCCATGTGCGTTCTCCTTGAAATTTCGTTGCGATCCGGGAAAAGGTGCGTCAGAGCCCAAAGTCGGGTTTCGGCCAGAGCGGGCCAAGCGGCCCGGCCGGCGATGGGTCGATGGGGTCGCCAGCCTCAGGATACTGGCCGAGCTTCAATCCCTGGAGCTTGCGGAAGTCCTCGGCGGCCCACCGGGTGAACTCGTCGGTCGAGCCGACGGCCTCGGCGGCATTGAGCGCGGAGGTGAAGGCACCCATCGCGGCAAGATCGGCCGAGATGCCGGCGACCGACGCCAGCGGCGGATTCCCGTGGCCTCCCATGAGCAGGCGCTCGCCGGGCTCATGCTCCTCCGCCACGGCCCGGGCCGCGTCGAGGGGCTCGGTCGCGTCAAAGAGCACCGTGTGGGTCGTGGTCGCGCCGTAGTCGCGGGCTTCACTGGCCGCCTGGTCGAGCAGGGCCTGGTCTCGACCGGCGAGCACCACCGTCTGGGCCCTCGCCGCGCAGAGCTTCTTCACGATCGCGCGGGCGATGTCCGAGCT
>DAIDJI010001040.1 GCA_027451455.1 Planctomycetales bacterium
ACGGCCTCGGGGTTGCTAAAGTCGAACCGAAGGCGGTCGGGCTCGACCTTGCTGCCGGCCTGCTGGGCGTGCTGTCCGAGGACGTTTCGGAGGGCGTGGTGGAGGAGGTGGGTCGCCGTGTGGGCGCGTCGGATTGCGTCGCGTCGAGGGGCATCCACCTCGGCCTCGACCGGCTGCTGGACCGAGACGCGGCCCTCGACCATCCGGCCGACGTGCAGGACGAAGTCGTGGTCCTTCTTCGTGTCGAGGACCTGGAACGTGAAGCCCTCGCCGCGGATGGTCCCGGTGTCGCCGATCTGGCCGCCCGACTCGCCGTAGAACGGCGATCGGTCGAGCACCAGCGCGATCGGGCGGTCGCCGTCGTGTTCGGCCGAGTCGGCCAGCCGGCCCTGTTCGAGGATGCCGATCACCCGGGCCGAGTCGTGGGTGGTCGTGTAGCCGAGGAACTCAGTCCCGGCGTGGTATTCCTTTTTCAGGGCGTCGAGTGGTCCGGCGGCGAAGACGTCGGCGGCCTCGGTTGTCCCTCGCGAAATCTCGGAATGCTTCTTCAGCTCGGCGGTGAAGCCGGTACGATCGACCCGGAGATTGTGGTCGGTGGCGAGGCTTTCGACCACCTCGACCGGGATGCCGTAGGTCGCGTGCAGGTCGAAGGCATCGCGCCCGGAGATGGTCTCGGAGCCGCCGGCGGTCGTCTTGCGGAAGGTGTCTTCGAGCAGTTTGAGCCCGTTCTCCAGGTTGCGGAGGAACTGTTCCTCTTCCTGGCGGATGGTCGTCTGGATGCGGGCGACACTTTCCCTCAGGTCGGGATAGGGCCCGGCCATCGCCTCGGCAACGACCGGCGTGATCTGATACAGGAACGGCTCGCGACGGCCCATCTGGTAGGCATCGAGCACGGCGCGGCGGAGGAGTCGGCGAATCACGTAGCCCTGCTTCTCGGGGCTGGGTCGGACGTTCTCGTGGATGCAGAACGCGAGGGCCCGGCTATGGTCGGCCATCCGTCGGATGCGGACGCCGTCGACGTGATCGCGGTCGTACTTCACGCCGAGGGTGTCGGCCACCGCCGCGACGATCGGGCGGAAGACGTCGGTTTCAAAGACGGTGGTCACACCCTGGAGGCAGGCGGCGGCGCGCTCGAGGCCCATCCCGGTGTCGATGTTCTTTTTCGGAAGCGGCTCCAGTTCGCCCGGCCCGACGCGGTTGAACTGGGTGAAGACGAGGTTCCAGATCTCGACTTCCTTCGGGCCTGCGCCGTGATAAAAAATCTCGGAACAGGGACCGCAGACACCGTTCGGGCCGTGGGTCGGGGCGCCGGCGGGCCAGAAGTTATCGTCCTCGCCCATCCGGGTGATCCGGTCGGCCGGGACCTTGATCTCGTCGTGCCAGATCTTGTACGCCTCGTCATCGTCGAGGTAGACGGTGATGGTCAGGCGATCGCCGGGGATTTTCAGGGTCTTGAGGAGGAACTCCCAGGCCCAGTGGATGGCCTCGCGCTTGAAGTAGTCGCCGAAGCTGAAGTTGCCGAGCATCTCGAAGAACGTGTGGTGGCGCGCGGTGTAGCCGACGTTCTCGAGGTCGTTGCTCCGCAGCGACCCATCCCAGAGGCGGCCGTAGGCCACGAGCTGCTCCGGCGTGGCCCGGCCCGCGGCGATGGCCGTGGCCCGGTCGCGGAAGGCGTGGCTGGCGGCTGCGCCCACCAGCACCAGGGCCCGCACCGGGTGCGCGGCAGCTGCGGGGGCGTTCAATCCGCCTCCCCGGCCAGAGCCTGGCGGGCATCGCCCATCGCGGCGGCAATGG
>DAIDJI010001041.1 GCA_027451455.1 Planctomycetales bacterium
ACCAACATCGGGCATCCGCGTCCCATGCGGATTGGGGCCAGGGCAAAGAATAAGAGGCAATTCCAGGTGAGAGGGCCCATGCGGGCAGGAAAGACGGCGAGGGCGGGCGGGCCGTGGGACCGTCCGCTGCCGCGCCGGGGGCCCGGCGCGGCCTCGGGTTGGGGCATCTTGATAAGCTGGGGTTTCAGTTCAGGTCGCCGTTGGGGCCCTCGGTGTCCTCGGTGGATCGACCAGGCCGCTGCCGCGGGCCGGCCGCAACATCTTCCGACTCGGACTCGTTCCCCTCGACGGCGTCGGCGACAATCCGGGCGGTGGAGCCCTGGTCGTCGTCGCCGGGGGGAAACGTCACCTCGTGGCCGTGCCGGGGGTGCCCGGAACTCTCAACGGCCAGGGCGACGTCGTGCAGTTCGCCCGCGTCGTCTCCTTCGACCTCACCATCCTCATCCAACACCGGGCCAGTCTCAGCCTCGTCGTCGTCCGCCGTGGACAATCCGGTGTGCGAGGCCGGATCAATCTCGGCGTCCATCTCGTCCACGAGCCCAGCATCCGCCAGTCGGCCCTCGCCCTCTGGCTCGCTCGTCTCCTCGTCCGAATCGCCACGGATCTCGCCGTCGGCCCGGGCGGCCGGCGCAACGGTTTCCTCAGTCAGCGTACGGGCCCCCTTGCGGCGGGGGAGTTCCTCCGTCTGCTCCTCGGCCAGGGTCTCGGCCCGGCCCACTATCTCCACGGCTTGTTCTTCGGTCAATCCCTCGATCGTGTTCACCAAATCGGCAATTTCCATCACCGAAAGATCGTCGAAGCTGAGAATCCCCTGCTCCACCAGCCGCTCGGCCAGTTCGGTTTCCACTCCTTCGATCTTCTCGAACGCCTTGACCGCCTTCTCGATGACCTCATCGAGCTCGTCGGCCGTCATGATCTCGATGTCCCACCCGACGAGCTTCGAGGCCAGACGGACGTTCTGCCCGCGTCGTCCGATCGCGAGCGACAACTGATCGTCGCGGACCAGGACGATCGCCCGGCCCAGCAGGTGGCAGAGCATCACCTCGTCGATCTCGGCCGGCTGGAGCGCGTTGGGAATCAAGACCTGGAGCGATTCGTTCCACCGGACAATGTCAATCCGCTCGCCGCCCAGCTCATCGACGATGTTCTTGATCCGGGTGCCGCGGACGCCCACGCACGCCCCGACCGCGTCCACCTTGGTGTCGATCGACGTCACGGCCACCTTCGACCGGTATCCGGCCTCCCGCGCGAGCGCCCGGATCGCGATGATCTGATCGGCGATCTCCGGGATCTCCAGCTCGAAGAGCCGGCGGACGAAGTCGGTATGGGTTCGGCTCAGGATGATCTTGACCCGCTGGCCAACCTTGCGAACGTCGAGAATGATCGCCCGAATTCGCTCATTCGGATGGTAACTCTCGCCAGGTATCTGCTCGCTTCGGGGGAGGATCGCGTCGGTCTTCCCCAGGTTCACAACGACGGCGCCTCCCTCGAACCGCTGCACGGTCCCCGTGACCAGGTCGCCTCGCTGATCCTCGAATTCGTCGAAGAGGCTGTCTCGCTCGGCCTCTCGAATCTTCTGGATGATCACCTGCTTGGCGGTCTGGGCGGCGATCCGGCCCAGCTCGGCAGGGTCCATCCGCACCCCATCCTTGGTTGCCTCGATCACGCCCGAATCGCGGTCGATCCGAACCTCGATCTCGGCGGCCTCGGGGTAGTGCTTGCGGGCCGCGGTCCCGAGGGCGGATTCGATGCCCTCGAACAGAATATCCTTGGAGATATTCTTGTCGCGGTGG
>DAIDJI010001042.1 GCA_027451455.1 Planctomycetales bacterium
AATTCGATCAGGGTGAAGCCGGAGCGACGTCGCGTGGGCTGGAAAGCCATCTCTTCTTGAACTCCTGAAGGTCAGACAGGGGATGTCGGGGCGTGGGCGTGAGGAGAAGGGTCCATCCATCCTGCCCCGGCGCCTGGTGGCGGGGCAGCCTCCTACGTCTCCGCAGGATTTCCTGATAACCAGCACATTTTAGTGCGACATGATGAAGAAACAGTGAAGCCATGGTTAATTCCCGGAGGAACCCTCGCTGAGAGCGTCGAGCGGTGGACGGTGTGGGGCAAGGAGACTGGCCTTGCGGCGATTGGGGGAGGGGTGTACCTTGCGGCCCCACATCTGAGGGAACCCGCGAGAGTCGCTTCGAAAACATCCTCACGGCGCCTCGGGTCGCGGGACCGCCCGGGGGCCTCGGGCCGCGCCCAGGAGGGGACGGCCGTCGTACTCGGGAAGGAGCCGGATTACCATGCGGGTCAGGTCATGGATGGCTGCCCTCGCCCTGATCGGGGTTTCCACACTCCTGATCGGACGGGGACTATCGGCCCAGGGCACCGGAGAAGCCGCGCCCTCGAAGCCGAAGGCGAAGGGAGCCGAGAAGCCGGCGCTGGAGCGGCGGACCAGAGGCGGCGAAACCGCCCCGAAGGCGGACGGCACGAAGCTGCCGAAGGTGCATCTCCGGCTGGCGATCGCCGGACTCGGGACCGAAGGGTGCGATGTGGAGATCAAGCCGGCGAATCGGAGCGTCAAGTTCCGTCCGGCGCCGATGGTCCACGTCAGGTCCGACGGTCACGCGACGATTGAGCTGCGCGAGATCGAGCTGCGGGGGGCCGATAAGATCTGCTCGCTGGCGATCACGGTTCGACAGCATGGCCTGGAGCCGCAGACCGTTTATCGCGGCTTCATGGCCACTGCGTCGAGCCTCGGCGCTTCGACCCCGGATTTCAACTGCTTCATCAATTCGCGGCTCGCCGATGCGTCCGGCAGTCGAACGGTTCGGAAGTAAATCAGATCAGAGGAGCAGTTCGCCGAGGCCGCGGAGCCCGATCGGCTCGCGGCTGGCGAACGGCTCGGCGTGGCCGACACCGACAAAATGGCCCCAGTACCGCGTCCGGTCGCAGACCGCCTCAATCACGCCGGGACGCCCCTCGGGCTGGTTGTCCACCAATTGCGATCGGTAGCAGCGGAGGGCTGAGACCTTCGCCTCGAGCTCGTCGGAGATGTCCACCGCGAAGCTCGGCCGCTCGACGATCTTCAGGTGGACGCTGAAATAGTAGAGAATCCGCGCCGGGTGAAACGGCTCGCCGGGGATGTCGGACTTGCTCAGCTTGCTCCAGAACCGGGCGTCTTCCACGAGCCGGGTTGCAGCGGTGTGGTGGGGGTGGGCGTCTTCCCAGTAGGGAGCGAAGAGCAGGCGAGGTTGGACCTCGCGGAAGACCGAGGCGAGGGCGCGTCGGTGGAGGAGGGTAGGTTCGAGGCTCCGATTGGGTAGTCCGAGGTTGCGTCGCCAGGGATGGCCGAGCGCGGCGTTGGCGGCGGCGGTTTCAGCCGCGCGCTTTTCGGGCGAGCCCAGGGGCGTTGGCTCGCCGCTGGTCAGGTCGAGGATACCGACGGACCACCCCTGTCGGAGGAGTCGGGCGATGGTCCCGCCCATCCCCAGTTCGGCGTCGTCGGGATGAGGTGCCACCACGAGCGCATCGAGCATGTTTTACGGGTCCCGGCCGGCGGAGGTGGCGAGCAGGAGCGGGCGCCGCTCGTCGCGGGGCCCCGCGTGTTTCCGGACGGCATCCCAGTCGAGA
>DAIDJI010001043.1 GCA_027451455.1 Planctomycetales bacterium
ATACCCGGCAGCAATGCGAAGGACTGACCGACCCCGACGAGCACCGCCTGAAACCACGAAAGGCGCGCGAGTGGACGATCCGCGCGATGTTCGACGGCGAGTTGGCGTCCGGTGTTTTCTCGGGCGGCGAGTTCTGCGACGACTCCATGTCGACGACTGCGGGGATTGTCGGCTCCGGTTTGTTCTCGCTCTGCTTTTCCTCGGCCGGCTGGCCCGCCCCCGCGGCCCGGACCTGGCCGGCCATTGGGTTCGGCTTGCTCGACTTCTGCGAGGCCGAGGCGAGCTTCGGCGTCGGATCAATGGTCGTCGGCGACTTCGTGCCGTTCCCCTGACCACCGCCCTGTTGCGGCTTACCGGCGACGGTGGGTGCCTGGGCGGCCTCCCTGAGCAGGTCGGCTACTGAGGGCATCCGGGTGCCGGAGATGTCCTTGAGGATCTGGAGCATCTCGGCCCACTTCTCCAGGTGGCCGACGCCGAACTCGGGGTTGCGCATCGCCTCGCGGACCAGACGATCACCGGCGTTCGATAGCGTGGTGAGCCGTCGGCCATTGGCGCGCTCGGCGGAGGCCTGACGCTCGACCTTCCGACGGTTCTCGGGCCTGTCGAGGTCGGCGGCCGAGAGCGAGCGCAGCTCCTTGTTCGCCTCGTGAAGCTGCATCTCTCGGTCCTTCACCTCGATCGCCTGGCGATGCCACCGGCTGAGTTGCTCGGTGATCCAGATCGCGTGCTGCTCGGGTGTGAGGACGTAGAACGTGTACGGCGGCGAGTACACCCGGGTGCGGCCGGGTCGGTAGTCCTCGACGAACATCCGGACCTGCACCGGCTGCGGCTCGATCCCGAGCGCCTTCGCCGAGAAAGTTCCGGCCAGTTCGAGCGCCTCCTTATCTTGCCCGCCGGCGCCGAGAATCCGCTCGCCCTTTGCCGGCTTCGAGATCAGATCGTCGATCCCCTGCCATTCCATTCCCACGCGACGGACGCCGAAATCATCCTGGGCATGGACCTTGAAGCTCAGTAGCTCCGAGTCAAGGACAACCTTCTGCCGGGGCAGATCCTCGCAGGCGATGGTCGGAGACTCGTCCTCCCGGCCATTGATCGCGAGGGTGAAGGGCTCCTTGCCGGCGAGGCCGAACCTGTCGCGCCAGGACAGTTCCATCTTGCGTGTGCCTTGCACCGGGGCCTCGGGAGTATCGACGGTGGCCCCGGACGGCTTCCGGGGCCGGCCGTCGACGGCGGCGTCGCTCAGTTCTCGGCTGGCAGTCGCGGTGAATGCGGCACGGCTCCCCTCGACGAGTGTGATCGCCCCGCCGCGGACATCCTTCCGCTGGGCGCCCGGTCGTCCGAGGTAATCGGGGAGGGTCACCGAGGCAACCAGCCCGGTGAGCTCGGGCCGGAGGGTCGGCTCGATCTTGATGCGACGGGTCGCGTCGCCGACCTGGATCGTCAGCCAGCCGGGATCAAGCTGCGAGGGCAACGGGAACTCGTACCTTCCGTCCTGGAGCGTGGCCGAGACGGGCTGCTGCCCGTCGAACCGGGCCTCGGCCTGGGCAGGCCGCCAGACGGTCTTCTCGGCGAGTGAGGCCGTCACCGAGAAGGGCTCGCCGTGTGCGACCACGAGGTGATCGGGAAGGTCGGCGAGTTTGGCGAAGGTGTACCGCGGCGCCGAGCCCCACGGAGTCAGCAAGCGGGCCCAGGCACTCCGGGCGGCGTCGGGGAAGGCGATCGCCAGCGCGATGGCCGCGGTGATCGGGACGGCCGCAGTGATCGCCCACGCCCG
>DAIDJI010001044.1 GCA_027451455.1 Planctomycetales bacterium
GGCATCGGCGCGGCTCCCGTCTGAACCCTCCCAACTCGATCGTCGCGGGGATCGTGAAGGCTTCGATCAGGCGCCGGACGATTCGGGCTGTTTCGTCTGCTGGGCCTTGGCGATCGCCGCGTTGTACGACCGGGCGAGCCGGCTCTTGCGACGGGCGGCGGTGTTCGGGTGCAGGACGCGCCGGGCCCCCGCCTTGTCAATCTTCGCCGCGGCCTGCTTGAAGGATTCGGACGCCTTCTCGAGGTCGTTCGAGGCGACCTCCTCGAGCGTTCGCTTCATCAGGGTCTTGATGACCTTCTTCGTGATTCGATTGTGCATGCGGCGCTTCATGCTCTGCCGCAGACGCTTTTCGGCCGAAGGAGAATTAGGCATGGTTTCCGGATCGTTCTCGATGATTGATGCGCACGACGCCTCCCGGCGTCACCGACGGAGCTTTCGGCCCGGGGGCTGTCGCTCCCGATTGTCAGCGATCTTCGCGCGATGGCGACCGCCCCTGGCCCCTCAGCAAGATACCACGTCGCGGGGGATCAGATCAAGCGACGCAGCCGATCGGCAGCGTCCTGATACTTGTAATCGACAGCGAGGACCTCGTTGTAATGCTCTTCGGCGGCCTCACGATTGCTGAGCGACTCATTGACCCGACCGAGTCGGTAATGGAGGGCGAGAAAGTTTTCCTTGTCCTCCGGCTCGAGGAGTTTGATGGCTTCTTTGTAATTTCGCTCGGCTAGCTTGGGGACGCTGTTGGCCTCGAAGCTTTCGCCCATCCGGAGGAGCGCCTGGATCTTGATCGCGGGGGCAGACCCGTATCGGGCGGCGGCCTGGAACTCGGGGATCGCCTCATCGTGGGCGCCGGTCCGGGCGAGAATCAGGCCGAAGTCGTAGTGGACCTTCGCGTCCTCTGGGTGAAGCTCGGCCCGCCGGCGATACGCCTGGATTTCGTACTTGGCGAGCATCTTGTTGAGCTCGTCGAGCTTGACCTGGGCGGCGGTCTCCTCGGGACGCTCCTGAACCCGGATCGTCTGAGCAGCGATCGCCTTTTTGAGTCGGGCAATCTGGGTATCCTCAAGAATCTGCGTCAGCCCGGCGTCGCCTGTGTTCTCCTTGAGTCCCTTGGAGAGAACCTTCTCGGCCTTATCCAGCTCGTCGCGGAGGGTGTAATACTCGGCGAGCTGCACGTAGGCGTGAGTCGCCTTCGGGTCGCCGATGATCTCCTTGATCAGCCGTTGCTCGGGGGTGAGCTGCTCGCGCTTGAGGCGATCGAGCTTCTCCTGGGCCGATTCGACGGCCTCCTCGGCCGGCTTGGCCTGGGACCGCTCCTCAACGGCGTCGTCGAGGCCGGCTCGCTTGATGGTGGAGGCGGCCGAGAGGGCGTTGATCTTCCGGTTGATGTCCTGGTCGTTCGGGTTGATCTTCTTGACCTGCTCCCAGCAGGCAATGGCCTTGGCCCAGCTCTCGTTGGCCTCGTAAACGCTGGCGGCGAACCGGAAGAAATCGGCGTCCTTCCCCTTGGCGGCGACCTCCTGGACCGAGTCAAGGAGCCACTGCGAGACCGTGCCGAAGTCGAGCTCCTCGGCCGCCTCGGCGGCGACGCGGGCGGCGCCAACGTCCCAGGGGTTGTTGGCGAAGGCGTCCTCGCAGAGTTCGAGGGCTTCCTGGTATTTCCCCTTCGATCGCGCCGACTTGGCCGACATGAGAATCGTCTGGTTCTTCATGCCGACGAGCATCCCGACCTTCTTCGGGTCGTTGCCGAACTTCCGCCGCTCGATCCCCCGG
>DAIDJI010001045.1 GCA_027451455.1 Planctomycetales bacterium
GCCCTTCTTGGAAGGTGTCTTCGTTCCGCTCATCTCAACCCTCGATCACCTGGCCGGTGGCCTTGGCCACCCGCACCTTCCGGCCGCCTTCGAGCACGCGGAATGCCACCTTCGTCGGCTGCTCGCTTTTCGGGTCGATCAGCTTCAGGTGGCAGACCCGCGACTCCCCCTGCTCCGTGTGAGCGTCCTTGAGCCGGGAATTCGGCACCAGAAACGCCGTCATCGGGAAAGCCATCTCGAACGGGTAGAACTGCTCCAAGGGGTCGCGCTTCCCCTTGCGGTCGGTCTGCGTCTCCCGGATCGCGATCAGCGGGACGCCGACGCCGTACTGGTGATAGTCCTTGTTCAGACCGATGACCTCGAAGTCGGTCGCCATCAGCAGCTTGTGGACATCCGTCGGCTGCCAGGCCGACTCCTGAAGCAGGAATTGCAGCTTGCGCTCGACCCCGTGGAACTTGAAGGCGATAACCTTTCCCCCCTCCGGACGGATCTCGCCTCGCGTCATTGCCGCCCGGATGAAGTGGTCGACGCCGGCATTGTAGAGGTCCATCGCCTGTCGATATCGCGGATCGGCCGGCTTGCGGCCCTGCGCGAGAACGGGGTCGTTCTCGAAGAGGAAGTCGTAGGCGTAGGCAGCGGCGTCGAGGTATCGGTCGAGCGCCTGGGGATCTCGATGACGATCAAGCCGCTTCCCCTCGATCCAGGAGAGCTCGGCCAGCGCGTAGACAACCTCGGGCTCGGCCCGCTGCTGGGCAAACTTCTCCAGCCGAAGCAGCACCTGATTGACGTCCGGCGCCCGGAAGCGTCGGAAGTACAGGGAGTGAAGATTGTAGCGCCGAAGCGTCTCAACAGTTCGCTCTGTTGGGCGATCAAGCTCGGCCACGCTCCGGTAGGCGGATGCGGCCCGCTCACCTCGACTCGGCTGAATCTCGATGTCCGACCAGCCCAATAGCGCCGACACCATCACGGTGATCTGGGCCATCGACATAACGGGTCACTCCCTTGACCCACGACGAGGCGTCCCCCGGCCTCCGTGCAGGGTTCTTCGCGACGGATGATGACGTCCATTGCCGGAGCGGTCAATGCCGATCCACGTATCGAGGCCGACAAGCCGACAGGCCTCGCTCAACCCCCGACCGGCTCGACATCGACCTCGAGATTCTGGTGAGCGGCCAGCTCGCGGAGACCGGTTTCCCAGTCAACCGGGCACTCCGGTGCGGGCGGGACCGCGACCTCGGCGGTCATCGTGAAGAGCGGCACTCCGCTGATCGGTGCTGGGACTGTGTCGGAGTCGGCCGACTCGATGTTGATCCCAAGCCGAGAGAGATAGCGGGCCACTTCCTGAATAATCCCCTCATGATCGGCGCCTTGAACGGCGATCCGGTAGCGTCGTGAATCGGGATGCGCCGAGGCGCCGGGACGGGCCTGGGTGGTCGAGACCGTGTATCCCCGATTGGCGAGGTGGCCCAGATCGGCCTCCAGGCCGTCAAGCCGATCGTCGGGAACGGCGACCAGCATCAGGATGGCGAACTCGCCACCGAGGCGAGCCATCCGGCTTACCTCGACGTTGCCACCCCGGGCGGCCACCAGGCCGGCGACTTCTTCCACCATCCCGACCCGGTCGGGGCCGGTGACGGTCAGCACCAGATTGCGAGGCATGATCGAGGTTCTCGCCAGAGACCAGGACGAAAAAGAGAACCGGCATGAGCCCGTCCGATCGGACGGGCTCATGCCGGAGCGGGCCACTCATATACGAAAGAACGGGAGGCCGG
>DAIDJI010001046.1 GCA_027451455.1 Planctomycetales bacterium
GTCAGGTCCTCTTCGCAGAGCGGATAGCGCGTGTGGCCGGCCTGTCGGGCGATACGCAGGTTGTCTTCGAGCGGACGGGAGAGACTGAGGTAAACGATATCCGGACGAGGGACCATCACGCGCCGGGCGATCTTCTCTTCGAGGTTCAATACGTTCTCAATCATCACACGCTCGCTGCGCGAGAGGTGGCCACCGGCAACACTCTCCGCCACGATGTGACGGAGTTCTTCTTCCGTGTGCGAGACCTCGGTGTGCTGAACCTTCGCGAGCGGCTCGGGCCGAAGGTCGCCCGACTGGGATACGGGCCGACCTCCGCACCGGCCGTCTGGAAGGATACGGTGATCGTCGGCCTCTCGTGCGGCGAGGGGCCCGGTATCGCCGCGCCGGGGGATATCCTCGCGTTCGACGTCCGGACCGGGGCTCGCGCCTGGGTGTTTCCAACGGTCCCCAGTCCCGGTGCCTTCGGCTCGGAGACCTGGCGGGGTGAGTCGTGGAAGGATCGAGGCGGCGCCAATGCCTGGGGCGGGCTTAGCGTCGACGTCGATCGGGGGATGATCTTCGCCGGCCTGGGCTCGGCGGCCTTTGACTTCTACGGCGGCGACCGCCCGGGCGCTAATCTCTTCGCCAACTGCACGATCGCCCTCGATGCCCGGACCGGCCAGCGCCTCTGGCACTTCCAGACCCTGCACCACGACCTATGGGACCACGACCTGCCCGTCTATCCCAATCTCGTCACGGTCAATCGCGGCGGCAAGAAGGTGGACGCCGTGGCGCAGGTGACCAAGACAGGATATGTCTTCCTGTTTGACAGGGAGACGGGCCGGCCGCTGTTCGACGTTGAGGAGCGGCCGGTGCCGGCCTCGGACATCCCGGGCGAGGAGGCGTCGCCGACGCAACCGATCCCCGTGAAGCCACCGCCGTTCGTGGCGCAGTCGCTCGACGAGTCGAACCTCACGAACATCGGCGAGGCCAACCGGGCCTCGGCCCTGGCCCAGCTTCGGAAGATTCGGAGCGGGTTGGCCTTCAACCCACCGAGCCGGCAGGGAACGGTCGTGATCCCGGGCTTCCACGGCGGCGCGAACTGGTCCGGGGCATCGTTCGACCCGACCACGGGCCGGCTTTACGTCAACGCGAACAACGTTCCGAACATCATCACACTGGTCCCCTCCAAAGAAGCCGACCGGGCCACTCTCGGTCCATACGGGCACGCGGGCTACGTGAAGTTCCTGGACCACGAAGGCTATCCGGCGATCCGACCGCCGTGGGGCGTTCTCACGGCGATCGACCTCAACAGGGGAGAGATCGCCTGGCAGGTCCCGCTGGGTGAGCATCCCGAGCTGACAGCCCGCGGAATCCCGAGGACCGGCACCGAGACCTTCGGCGGGTCGATCGTGACCGCCGGCGGCCTTGTCTTCATTGCCGGGACAAAGGATGAACGCATTCACGCCTTCGACAAGCAAACGGGAGAACTTCTGTGGGAGCATTCGCTCCCGGCCGGCGGCTACGCGACTCCCGCGACGTATCAGGTGAACGGCCGGCAGTACGTCGTCATCGCCGCAGGAGGAGCCGGCAAGCTCCAGACAAGGGCCGGCGATGCCTTCGTGGCCTTCTGCCTGTCGGACGAGTGAGGCGAGTGGAGGGGCGCCGGGCAGGCCCTCGTACCAGCGACCGAAAACCTTTCTCGTGAACGGGTCTATTCCTGCTTCAACACCCACTCCGTGGCGAGGCGGACCAGTTCCACACCGCTCCCGATATTGAGCTTTTTCCGAATC
>DAIDJI010001047.1 GCA_027451455.1 Planctomycetales bacterium
ATTCGCTCATCGGGCCGCCCGGCTTGTGCCAGGTGGACGTCATCAGGATGGATGGCTTCTGCCCCTTCAACTCCATCGCCATGCCGACGGCATCGTCCCGGAGCTTCGGGTCGATCTCGTCCACCTCATCCAGCTTCAGGCTGGGAACGTGCGGGCTGCGGACCGACCGGGCGGACGCCGCCAGGATCTCGACCTTGCTCCCGTTGTGGTAGTCCGCCCGGGTAGCCAGCAGGTTCTTGATGGCCCCCTGGTCGCCGCCGAGCGGCCCGCGGCCGTCCAGGATCACGCCCTTGATGGCCTCGTAGATCTGCGCCGACTGCGCCAGCGAACCGCCGAGGATCCGCGTGCCGTGCCGGGGATGGAACCGGCTGGCGATGTGGGTATCGACGGCGCTGAGGAACGACTTCCCCGAACCCCGCGGGCCGTGCCAGAGGGCCAGCCGCGGCCGCTCCAGCACCTGCCTGGCGAAGAACTCGAAGGGGGCCGTGTGGCCCCGGCAGATCGGCTCGCGCGGGATCCGGATGCCCGTGAAGGCGTGGACCCAGTCCCAGAGCCACTCCGCATCAGTCGGGTGCAACTCGCGGGCCTCGTGCGCGTAGACGGCGGCTTCGAGCGATTCAAACGTTTCCAGGTTCATCACCGACCGTTACTCCCTCGGATTGGGCTCCATCGTCCCGGGCCGCCCGCAGAACCCGGCGGGCCGTCTCGGCATCGATGGCCGCCACGGTCGCCTCGTCGCTGTCACCGGTCGCTTCCGGGACCCTGCCGTCGTTACGCTCCAGCAGCAGCCGCATGAAGCCGAGGTCACCCGCCAGGGCGTGCTTGAGAATCGTCTCGGCCACGAGGTCGGCGACCTGCTTGCCGCCCTTGATCGGTTTGCCGTTGATCTCCCCCTTCTCCAGGAGGTCGCGGAGCCGTGCCGTGATCGAACGACCCCTGGGACGGCCCCCGGGGTTGGCCCGGTTCCCGGGCTTGAACTGCGTGTCTGGATTTGGGAACGGCACACCGATTCTCCACCGTTTCTTGCGGTTGAGCCCCCGCGCCGGCCGGCCGCATCACCGGTCGGCCGAATGAAGATCCGATCCTGCCTGAAAATCTTCCGACACCGCCCCGAACGCAACGCGAAGGCCGTTCGAGAGAACCGATTACGGTAGTCGAATTCACCAAATAATATACCAGCATTTTATGGAATCGAGATTGAAATGGCCAGCAAAATCCAGATATTCATTAACGTAAGGCACGAGCAATTCAAAACACCCACAGGCAACGACCTGAGGAGGACTCGCGATGCTGAGCGACATGACGAAATGGGACCCTGACCTCCAGACGAAGACGATGGACGAGGCGATCCGCCTCCTCCGAGCGAGGGGCTGGAATTGCCGCCTGTTCGTCCAGCCGCACGCCTGGGACTCGGTCCTCATCGACCTGGGCGATGTCGAGTATCACTTCACCCCCTGGTTCTTCGAGGAGCCGAGGACCAACTTCGCGATCGGCGAGTGGGACAAGGGAGCGGATGACTACGCCCGCTACACCCACATCAAGGTCGCCTTCGATGATGGCCAGGGCCTCGCCCAAGTGATCGCCGAATGGATGGCCCACCGAACCTTCTGAACCCCCTGACGAGGCCGGTGGCGACCGGCCGAAACGGGTCGTCCGACCCGTCGGGGACGCGAGGAAGTCCCGCTCACACGACTTATTCACGAAAGGACCGAGAGATGCCTCACAACATCAGCACCGCATCCGGACGAGCCGAAATGTTCTACGTCGGCGA
>DAIDJI010001048.1 GCA_027451455.1 Planctomycetales bacterium
CTTCAGGTCAAGGACCCAACCAGAAAGCACATCCTCGCAGGAGAGCGTTGCCGGCTTTGGGAGCGTCTCGATCGGGCGCGCCGGGCGATAGACCTGGACCGTCGCTTCTCTGGGGTCGATCAGCCAGACAGCTGGACACCCTGCGCCATTACTCATCCATCCCCGCCCGTAATCGACTCCAATCGTCGCTCGGCGAGGCGATCCCGGCGACGAAGTCCGAACTGACGTGGGCGAAGCGTCGGTGATCGGCCTTCGGTACGTCCTCGCAACGTTCCCGCGAGTTCCAGGACGTATCCGGGCCCCGGGGAGCCGAGTTCGGTAGCGTGACCTCGGCCGAGACCGACTTTCTCCACCGGTGCCGGCCGCTGGGCCGGATCTCGACCCCTGGGCTCATACCGTGATCTCCTGAGTCCACTCCGGCCGCCAGTCGCGGCCTAGGCCGCGGGCAATCACCTTGTCGAGGTAGATGATCTGGTCGCGGGGCTTCTCCAGCAGCTTCGAGACGCACCAGCTATCGACCGACGTGTGATCGGTCCCCACCACGATCGTGTCGCCTCGCTTCACGTCGTTGAGGCTTCCCCCGGTCGGACCGTTTCGCATCAGAAGCTTCCGGCCATCGGCGATCACCAGCGTGGGCTTCATCATCAACGCGAAGTCGGAGATGATTCCGTGGATGTTCTGGTGGAACTGGTTGCGGGGGTTGCCCAGCAGGCCGTACCAGTTCTTCATCGTGACCGTCGCCTTGCAGAGGTTGTGGTCCTTCACCGGCGAGATCCCGATCACCTTGGTCGCCTCGCGGAACGGGCGGTAGAACATCCGCCAGGTGCCGACAATCGTCTCGCCGCCGACGTACAGGTCCTCGAAATAGCTGTCCTTCGGCAGCATCAGCTCGGCCCCGGCACGAACCGCGGCCTCGCCCACCTTTGTCTTGTAGAAGCAGCTTTCGGGGTTATTGATCGGGTTGTCGGCGACGATCACCTTGCGGGCCCCGTGGCCGAGGCAGAGCCTCGTGACGGCCGCAACCGTGTCAGGCTGGGTCGTCGCGGCGA
The DNA here is from genome assembly GCA_027451455.1 of Planctomycetales bacterium. Classification (GTDB taxonomy): domain Bacteria; phylum Planctomycetota; class Planctomycetia; order Isosphaerales; family Isosphaeraceae; genus JAKAUH01. The sequence continues at coordinate 1,050 of DAIDJI010001048.1, forward strand.
GATCGGGGTTCTTGTCGAAGGCGACGTTCGGCTTGATGACGACCACATCGCCCGGCCGGATGAAGTGCTCAACGCCTCCCATCGTCTCAAGGGCGGCCTTGACCATGGAGAGGGCCTGGTCCTCGCGTGCCTTCAGCTCCTCCTCGCGGCTCGTGTGGTCCTCGGCGCGGATCGAGTGCGACCGAACGACGACCACGTTCGGCCGCCCGACCCCCAGCGCGATCGAGTAATCCTTGAGCCGGACCGGGGGCGGCGGCTTCACGCCTTCCATCCCCCAGGGGTCACGAATCAGGGCACCAGCCCCGACTGCAGCACCCGCGGCCAGGGCGTAGCCCCCGACCTGGGCAGCGAACTGCCGGCGCGAGAACGGCTGGTCGGCCGGATTCACGCCGCCGAACTTTTCCAGATTCTTCTGCTGGGTCCGGGTCAGCTTCTCGCTCATGGATTCGCCCCTCGTGGGTCGGTTGGGGATACGGGTCCAGCCTCAGTTCGAGAGTGGCAGCACACGCGACGGAAGCGACTTCGCCAGGGCGCGGGCAAATTGCTCGGGAGGACCGCCAGCCGTCCCGCCGTTTGCACCGGCCACGGTGTTCCCCTTCCGGAAGACGACGTCCACCAGCCCGATATTCGAGCTGATGACCATCTCGTCAGCGCCCTCGGTTTTCACCGCCTTGACCTCAGCCCCATCTTTTTTGGCGCCGTCGAGATATTTC
>DAIDJI010001049.1 GCA_027451455.1 Planctomycetales bacterium
AGGGGCCATCCCAGCAGGGCGATATAGGCGAGCGGCGTCACGGGCGCCTCACGGGGCTCGGGCGGCGGTCGGGGTCGGGGTCCGACCGCGTCGATGGGGCCCGCCGGGCGGCCGGCGCCCCGACGACTCGCCGCCGCGGTTTCCAGAAGGCGGCCGAGTTCCTGCGATCGAAACGGCTTGGTCAGGTGCGCATCGAACCCGGCTGAGGAGGTCGCGGCGAGGTCTTCCTGGCGGCCGTAGCCGGTCAGAGCGATCAAATAAGGTTGCTGCCCCGGCCGGTTCCGAATCCGACGGGCGAGCTCGCATCCGTCGATCCCCGGCAGACCGATATCGAGCAGGGCGACGTCGACGCTCTCGGTCTCCAGCGACCGGAGCGCAGCCTCACTGTCGCCAAAGGATCGGACGTCGTGGCCGTCCAGCTCCAGTAGCTCAACCAGGAACGTCCGGATATCCGGGTCGTCCTCCACGACGAGCAAACGGGGTGCGGGTCCGCCAGCCTTCGACGTTGAGGTGGGTGATAAATGCAACTCGGCCCGCTGATCGACCGGCGCGAGAACCTGGGCCGGGTCGGCCAGTGGAAGCCGGACGACGAACTCGCTCCCCTTGCCCGGGCCCTCGCTCAGGGGCTCGACCGTTCCGCCATGCAGATCCACGATCGAACGCACGAGCGTCAGGCCGACACCGAGTCCGCCGCCGGCCCGCGCCAGCGATGTATCGGCCTGAACGAATGGCTCGAAGACGTTGGCAATCATCTCCGGAGCCAGGCCGACTCCATTATCCCGGACCCGGATCACAGCCCGATCGTTCTCCTGGCCGACGCTGTACCAGACCGTGCCCCCAGCCGGCGTGTACTTGGCCGCGTTCCGCAGAAGATTGACCTGAACCTGCTGGATTCGGACCGCGTCGCCGTCGACCGCGATCGGCCCCGTCGGCGCCTTGTGGACGAGCGTGACACCAGCATCGGCAAACCACTGGTACACCTCCTCCAGCACGTCGGGGATGGTCGTTGTCAGGTCGAAAACCGAGCGGTGAAGCTCGATCTTGTCCCGGGTGAACCGCGCCACTTCAAGGAGGTCGTCGACCAGGCGGGCCATGTGGCGAGCCCGACGCCCAATCACACCGACCCACCGACCGGCATCGGTCTCCTCGGGCACGGATCGAGCCGCCATCTCGGCCGCGTTGACGACCGCCGCCAGTGGGTTGCGCAGCTCGTGCGAGAGCATCGCCAGAAACCGATCGCGCTGCGCCACGGCCTCGTTGGCCGTGCGCTCGGCCTCTCGGATCGGGGTGACGTCGGTCTTGATCCCGCCGACACCCGTGATCCGCCCCGCCTCGTCGCGAAGAGGGAACTTGACGGAGAGAAAGGTATGCGGGCCATCGCTCAGGGGAATGACCACCTCGTCCTGAATCTCCAATCCCTCGTTGATGACCTGCTCATCGCGGCTCGTCATCCGATCGGCGACATCCGGGGGGAACAGCTCGGCGGGCGTCTTGCCGAGGGGGTCTCGACCGACCGCCCGACGGAACGATTCATCGGAGAGCACATAACGACCGGTTGTGTCGCGGATGAACATCCAGTTCGGGGAATTGCGGAGGATGCCGCTAAGCTGCTCGTCCTTCCGACGGGTCTCGGCCTCGGCCCGCTTCACGCCCGAGAGGTCCACCAGAGTGAGCACCACCCCGTTGGTCGCCAGCCCTGCGCGGTACGGGAGGATCCGAAGCAAAAACCAGTTCCCCCGGCGGTCGCGGACCTGGC
>DAIDJI010001050.1 GCA_027451455.1 Planctomycetales bacterium
ATCATGACGAGCCCGGAATACACTACGATCCGAGTTCGTCCACCACAAGTCCCGCGAGATCCATGAGTTCCATGCAAAGAACGTTGATCATCTTCAAGCCGGATTGCGTCCAGCGCCGGCTGGTCGGCGCGATTCTGGGTCGGTTCGAGTCGAAGGGCCTTCGGGTCGCGGCGCTGAAGCTGCTGAAGGTCGACCGCGCCCTTGGCGAGAAGCACTACGCCGAGCACCAGGGCAAACCGTTCTTCGAGGGCCTGATCGGCTTCATCACCGGCGGGCCGGTCGTGGTCGGCGTGCTGGAGGGTCCCGAGGCCATCTCCGTCGTCCGGACGATGCTCGGCGCCACCAATGGGGCCGCCGCCGCACCCGGGACGATCCGGGGCGATTTCTCGATCAGCAAGCAGAATAACCTGGTCCACGGCAGCGACAGCCCCGAATCGGCTCAGCGCGAGATTGCCCTCTGGTTCAAGCCCGAGGAGATCGCCGACTACACCATCGACGGCGAGGATTGGGTCTCCGGCGGAGCCTGACCCGCCCCCGTCGCCCGATTCCGGAACCGAGCCCAGCGAGGGGCCGTGCCCCTCGCCTTCGCTTCCCTGGGGATGGTCCATGGCCGGCAAGTCGATCGAGAGCGAGGCGGCGAAACTCCGAGACGAGCTCAAACGGCACAATTTCCTCTACTACGTGGAGGCCCAGCCGGAAATCACCGATCGCGAATATGATCGGATGATGCTGCGCCTCACCGAGATCGAGACGCGGCACCCCGAGCTGATCACCCCGGACAGCCCGACCCAGCGCGTTGGCGGCCAGCCGCTGGAGGGCTTCGCTCGGGTCCGGCACGTCCTCCCGATGCTCTCGATCGACAATACCTACACGTTCGAGGAAATCCGGGAGTGGGACGCGCGCGTTCGTCGCGGGCTGAACCCCGGCGAGCCCGTGCGCTATGTCGTCGAGCTAAAGGTCGACGGCGTCGCGGTCTCGCTTCGGTTCGAGGACTGCCGGCTCGTGCAGGGAGCCTCGCGCGGCGACGGCGAGGTTGGCGACGACATCACCGCGAACCTCAAAACGGTCCACGAAATCCCGCTGGTCCTCGCGGATTGTCCGGCCCCGCTGCTGGAAGTCCGCGGCGAGGTCTTCATGCCCAACTCCGAACTGGTCCGGCTCAACGAACTGCGCCGGGCCGCCGAGGAGCCCCCGTTCGCCAACCCCCGCAACGCGACCGCCGGCTCGTTGAAGCTCCTCGACCCGAAGCTCTGCGCCAGGCGACGGCTCCGGTTCGTCTCGCACGGCCTGGGCGAGTATCGAGGGATCGACGAATCCTCGTACTTCGAACTCACTCGCAAGATGAAGGCGTGGGGCATTCCCGTCAGCCCGCACACCGCCCGCTACGATTCGATCGACGAGGTGATCGAGCACGCCCGAAGCTGGAATGACCGCCGGAACACGCTCGACTTCCAGACCGACGGCCTGGTCATCAAGGTCGATGACCTCGGCCAGCGCGAGCGCCTCGGAGCGCGGAGCAAGAGTCCCCGGTGGACGATCGCGTTCAAGTACGAGGCCGAGCAGGCCATCACTCGCCTGACCGGGATCACGGTGCAGGTCGGCAAGACGGGCAAGCTGACGCCCGTGGCCGAGCTCGAGCCCGTCCTCCTCGCCGGGACGACCGTCCGCCGCGCCAGCCTGCACAACGCCGACGAACTGGAGCGCAAGGACATTCGGATCGGCGACGCCGTCCTGATCCAGAAGGCCTGTTTTGTC
>DAIDJI010001051.1 GCA_027451455.1 Planctomycetales bacterium
GTGACCGAACCACCGCCGTCCACTCCGTCCATCTGCAACCCCACTTTCGCAAGGTCCGCAGGACACCCGCCTCGTCCGGGGGCGGGCCCGACCGCTGCGTATTGTAACCGCCTGACCATGATGCCCCAACGGCGGAAATCCTAGATGTCCCCGGCCCAACCGCGAAGGTCTGGAAGAAGATCGTCCCCAATTTGCGCGGAATTATCGGGCGTCTCCGATTCATAATAGGGGAAGATCGAAGATGGGAGTCGAGGGGACGTCGGAGGCCAGGCAATGGGCGAGCATCGATGGGGGGAGGCTGAGACCAGGAGTCCTGCGGGCGGTATCAACCGTCGTCGATGGATGGATTCCGTGGCCAGCTCCATTGTAGGAGTGTGGGGAGCTTGCTCGGCCCGGTCGGCCGAGACCGACCCGCACGCCGAGGAGACGGCCGAACTACAACGCGCCGAGGCCCGGACTCGCAGGACGACCAGCCGACCGCTTCGGACATTGAAGTCGGCTCATTACCAGGCCATCGGAGACGCCTCTGAATCCTTCATGAAGCTGACCCTCTCCGACTGCGAACGACTCGCAGCCGACTTCCTCCGTCACTTCCAGACGCGAGGCTTCGATGTGAAGTGGCCCGATCGTCGGTTGACCGTGATTGTCTTCCGCGACGAGCGGCCGTTCCTCCGTCTCGCCGAGAACACCCCTCCGGGCACAATGGGCTTCTTCAGCCTCTCGTCAAACTGGCTGGCCCTCTTCGATTTCCGCAACATGCCCATGTTTCCCTTCGCCCCCGGCCAGACCAACATGGAGACTCTCTCCCACGAGGCAACCCACCAGCTCAGTTTCAATACGGGACTGCTCTCGCGCCGGGCCGACGTGCCGCTCAGCGTCACCGAGGGGCTCGCCATGTACTGCGAGCGCCGAAAGCTCTTTGGCGCGACCGAGCCCGGCCAGCCGAACCTGCGTCGACTCGAAGAGCTCGCGCATACCCGACGTCGACAGGGATGGATTCCCGTCTCGGAGCTGCTCACGGACGACCGCGGCTGCTTCCGACGGACAGCCGATCGCCTGATTCTTAGCTACTCGGAAAGCTGGGTGATGGTCTACCATTTAATGAACGACCCCACTCGGCTGCCGCAGTTCCGCACCTATCTGGAGACCCTTCGAACGCGCAACGACGCGAATCGCCGCCTCGACGACGCCAGGTCGCAATTCGGCGACTTGGCACGGCTTGATGAGGAACTCCGGCAAGAGGCGATCCGATTGCAGCAGTCATTCTGACGGACGATCGCCTCCGACTCACGCCGTGGAAAGTCGAGCCCGTCCGGTGAGACGGCTCCCACAACGACTTGAACGAATTGTTCGGTCGATCGAGGGGCTGGGGTCCGGTCGCGCAGGCTGTCAGGAAACCGTCTCGGGAATCCGATCTGAAACATCGTGAGCGGTGGCGATCGCGCCTCGGATCGGGAACGGAGCCCCCGGTCGCGACGGCCTCGTCGGTCGGGTCCCACAGCGACGGAGTCTACGATGAGCAGGATGCTGGTCCGCTGGATTGTTCGGATCGGGGGCCTCTCGATGGCCGCAGGGGTTGTATCGATCCTGGCAGTAATGCCGGCCAGAACAATCCGTGCCGCGGCGATGGGTGGCCGACACATCGAGCCGTCGCAGGTCGTCCCGCTCCGGTAGACGAGGGCCACCGGAGCGCCGCCGCTCCGGGCCCGGGACGCGGGACCCCCACCCGGCGAGGAGATGGAGTCGCCGCAG
>DAIDJI010001052.1 GCA_027451455.1 Planctomycetales bacterium
AGTCCGCCTGGCGTCGGGGTGCCCGGCTCGACGCCTGGAGCGAGCACTTTAACCCTCAGCTCTGGTGGCAAACCTTCGACGACCTCGGCATCGACGTCGATTTCTACAGCCACCGCGATCGTCCGGTCGAGGAAGTGCTTCCCTGGGACCACATCCAGATCAAGTACGGCCGCGACTACCTCGCGAAGGAACAAACCCGCTCCGTCGTCCAGCTCGGGGCGATGGCCGACGCGGTCTGATCTTGCATCCAGAGACTTGATACGGCCCCGAACCCATGCCCAGCCCGACCGCGCCCGATCCGCACCGACACCCGCGATGGCCCTGGCTGTTGCTGGCCCTCGGTCTGGCGTGGACGTCAATGGTCCGCATTCCGATGATCCTCAACGCCGAGGATCATCTCGACAGCGACCTCGCGGTCGACGGCCTGACACTACTCGACGCCGTTCGGGGGAACTGGCGATGGCACTATCCCGGGACGCCACACATGGGCATCCTGCCGGTGCTCGCCTCGTACCCTCAGGCCATCGCCTTCGGCACGAATCCGGTGACTCTGGTCAGCGGCGGAACGGTCCTCTGGATGATGGTGGTAGGATCGACGTTCGGCCTGGCCTGGCGGGCGTTTGGTCCTCGGGTCGCTGCCTGGGCAATGGTTCCCCTCATCTTTTCCTCGGAGGGAACAATCTGGCTCTCGGCCCGGATCACCGGCGGCCACCTGCTGGCGCTGGCCTGGCACGCGATCGCCTTCTGGGGGCTGGCTCGATGCCTTCAAGAGGGCGGACGACGATCGGCCGCGATCCTGGGCGTCTGGTGCGGGATCGGTGTCTACAACGACGCGATGGGGCTGTTCACAATCGCCGGAATCGTGGCCGGCGCGATCCTGGCAAGGCGGCCAGTCCATCGATCCTCGATCCTTGCGTACGCGGCCGGTGTGGGAGTCGGCCTGCTCCCGCTGGCCGTCGGACGGTGGATGGATCCGTACGACGCCTACCCCTCGCAGTTCCAGGCGACGTACGCCGTCCCGGCGATGGCCGGCCATGTTGAGATCCTCGTGCGAGATTGCCTGCCGAGGCTCCTTGCGGGCGCCCGGCTGCGTGGGGCCGCGGCGTGGTCAGCGGCTGGCGGGCTCTCGATCCTGATGATGGCCGCGTTCACGGTCTCGGTCGTCCGGCTGGGCGTCCTCGCGATCCGGTCCGACGACCCGGTACGTCGAGGCGTCGCTGGCGGAACCCTCGCCTCGGCCCTCTTGATCACCTCGGCGTTCCTGGTGAACCGGAATATCTATGATTCCGACAACTACCGATATCTGGTCTTCCTCCTCGTCCCCTGGTCACTCGGCCTCGGGGAAGGGCTGGACAACCTGGCTCGTCGAGGTGCCGGGGGATGGGTCTCAGCCGGGTTGATCGCTACGACGATGGCTCTCGGGATGACGCTCGATACGCAGTCCTGGTATCGTCACACGCGAAGCTACCTCAACGACGGGATCATACCGGTTGTTCGGAAACATCCGTCGTGGGATGGACTGATCGTCGTCCACGATCGCGCGGATGGCCACGGACGGAAGGCCCGGGCCGAGACGTTCCGCATTCCATCGGATGTCACTCACGTCTTCGGCGGCTACTGGGACGTCTACCGCCTGGCGTTCCTCTCGGGTGGGCGAGTCGTTGGCGTTCCGTATACGATGTACCCTAACCGATTCCGGAGATGGTCCCTCGGCCTGGGTCCAGGACGTGGTAAGATCCTGATCCTCCGGCC
>DAIDJI010001053.1 GCA_027451455.1 Planctomycetales bacterium
GATACCCGGGATTACCTCATAAAGACCATAATTGTTATTTAATCGGCCGATTCGATGCAGCGACGGATGTACGGTGTCGAACTCTTCGTTCTGATCGAGAAATTCGAATTTTTTCATGTCCCAGGCGATATGGCCGTCGTCGGCCTTGATTTGAAGATCCTTCATCGGAGCGATCAGACCCCTGCGCTGTTCCTCGAAGTCCCGCTCGTCGGCGAAGGGGAGTTCCGCGCGAGCCTTCCGAAGCACCGCTTTCGTGAACTTCGAGGCGCCCTTGCCCTTCGGGTGGAAATGGCCCTGGGGAGGGTCGGATGGCCCGGCCTGCGCAGGGCTCGAGCCAAGAAGGATATGACTCGCCGAGGCGAGCGCGGGGAGCGACTGCACAAACTGACGTCGGGTGGACATCCCGTACTCCTGGTGTCGAATCTCATCGACCGGCTCGCCGCCGATCCGGAAAGGATGTGGTGTAGCTCGCACCGATTCCCAGAAACATCAAGCGACATCACGCATCCGGAACGGCCATCATCGTGCCGCGTACCGGGCTGTGACTGCCCGTCATGGTCAATCAGTTTGACAATACGAGAGAATTAAATCAAGGCGATATCCTCTTGAAATTCCGTTTCCTGGTATTACTAATGCATATGAATTTCAGGACAAAAATGTCCCTGGTCGAGTCTCGGCCGGCGGTCCCATTCCTCCGACCCCGCGCCAGCGGCGACGGGGCCCAGATCTTTCGCCCCTGTGCGGCGGCCGGTTTTCGCACTCGCATTGTGGCATCCCGGCCGCCACTCCCTCGAAAAAGCACTTCGAGAACGATTGGAACACGCATCATCCTCGTGATCCCCACATCGAAACCCACAATCTCCCAGACTGGGGACTCGCGAATCGTCGTGCGCAACCGCACAATAGGTGCCCGACCCGCTCGATCCCCTGATCGAGCAGCTCCGATCACGAGGTCGAATTGATCCGAGAAACGAAGCGTCCGGGGAACGACATGATGAAATTCCGAGGCATTCCTGTCCTTCCGCGTGTTCTGTGGGCGAGCGGGACGGCGGCCCTCCTGCTGGCGGTGGGGACGTCTGGAGCCGCCGCTCCCCGGCAGGACCAGAAAGCGGCGAAGCCCGAACAGGCGAAGCCCGCCCCCGTGAAGGTCGGACTCTTGATCAACGAGCCGAGGGCCCTCAAGGGATACACGCTCATCTCCCCGTTCGACTCGACCGCATCCTTCCTGCTGGACATGGAAGGCCGGGTCGTGCGCTCGTGGGAGGCGGGCTGTCCGCCGGCGCTCTCGGCCTTCCTGCTCGAAAACGGCCACCTGGTCCGTCCCGGCTCGATCGGCGACGATGCCAGTGTTTTCGGACCAGGGCCGGGAACCGGCGGACGCATCCAGGAATTCACCTGGGACGGCGACCTCGTCTGGGATTTCCGGTTCTACAATCCGAAGCAGCTTCCCCACCACGACATCACCCGGCTGCCCAACGGCAACTTTCTGCTGGTCGTCTGGGATCGGAAGACCGCCGAGGAAGCGATCGCCGCGGGCCGGCGTCCCGAGATGACCGGCGACCGACACTTCATGCCCGACTCGCTCGTGGAGATCCATCCGACCGGCAAGACAACCGGCGAGGTCGTCTGGGAATGGCACCTCTGGGACCACCTGATCCAGGATGCCGATCCCACCAGGGCCAATTACGGCGATGTCGCCGCTCATCCGGAACGGGTCGACATCAACTTCTGGGAAGACGAGAACATCT
>DAIDJI010001054.1 GCA_027451455.1 Planctomycetales bacterium
CGCGATCGCTCAGGCGTCGGCGCGGACGAGCCCTGAGCGGAGCGGTCACGCTGGCCTCGTCGTCGCGATCGGGGAGGTCGCCGCGCTCGCCGCCGGGAACGCGGCTCTCGTCAAGCCGGCCGAGCAATCGCCGCTCATGGCCTGGCACCTCTGCCGGGCCCTCCTGGAAGCTGGGCTCCCGCCGGGTGTTCTGGCGTTCCTGCCCGGCGTCGGCGAGGAGATTGGCCAGGCGCTGGTGAACCACCCCGGCGTGGACGTCATCGCGTTCACCGGCTCGCGCGATGTCGGGCTGCTCATCAACCGCCAGGGCGCCGAGGTCCGGCCCGGCCAGAACCACGTCAAGCGGGTGATCGCCGAGATGGGCGGCAAGAACGCCATCATCCTCGACGACGACGCCGACCTCGACGAGGCTGTCCTCGGAGTGATCCGGAGCGCCTTCGGATACTCGGGCCAGAAATGCTCCGCCTGCTCTCGGGTAATCGCGCTGGAGGGGATTTATGACGCTTTCCTCGCCCGGCTGGTCGAGGCGGCGCGGGCCGTGAAGGTCGGACCGCCCGAGGACCCCGAGACCATGGTCGGGCCGGTTATCGACGCCAATGCCCGGCGTCGCATCCTTGAATATCATCGAATCGCCGCGAGCGAGGGACGTATCGTCTTCCAGGCCGACCCTGGACCACGCGCCGAGGAAGGTTTCTATGTCGGACCGATGATCGTTGCCGACGTCCCTCCCTGCGCACGGATCGCTCAGGAAGAGATCTTCGGACCCGTTCTCACCGTGCTCAAGGCGAAGGACCTGAACGACGCCCTCACCATCGCAAATGGAACTTCGTACGCTCTGACCGGCGGCCTCTACTCGCGGAGCCCGGCCCATATCGATGAAATCCGTCGTCGATTTCAGGTGGGCAACCTCTACATCAACCGAGGGATCACCGGGGCGCTGGTCGACCGCCAACCATTCGGCGGCTTCAAACTCTCCGGCATCGGGACCAAGGCCGGCGGACCCGACTACCTCCTTGAATTCCTTCTGACCCGTTGCATCACCGAGAACACCATGCGGCGCGGTTTCGCGCCCGAGGATACGACGGACGGCACCACATCGACCGCCGAGCGGGCCCAGGGCACCTGACCATCACGGCGGGCCGCATTCCATTCATGAGCTGATTGTGTTACCGTAAATTAACGTAACATTCACTTGCCCATGCTCGAACGCGCCGTTACCTTTGCGGACGCGTCCGATCACCACGACGCTGTGAAATGGACCGCTCCGTCCGTCCGAACCCACGGGCCAGGCCAGGCGAATTGCCGAGCGAGGTCAAGCCCCCGGCGAACCGTCCCGGGGAGGGTTCGTCCCTACCACCCGCACCCCGCCGAGAATCGACTCCGGAGGAGATCTAGCGATGAAAGACCGTCGAGGATTCACTCTGATCGAGTTACTGGTCGTGATCGCGATTATCGCCGTACTGATCGCCCTGTTGCTTCCTGCGGTACAGTCGGCACGAGAGGCAGCGCGTCGGGCGCAGTGTACGAACAACCTGAAGCAGATGACGCTGGCCACGCACAACTTCGAGTCGGCATTCGGAGCGTTTCCGCAGGCGTTCGGGCCGACGCCGACCCTGAACGTTCCGCTTTTCCCCCGAGCGACCCCCCAGACCCAGATCATGCAGTACCTGGAGCAGTCGAACCTGTACTCGGCGTTCAACTTCTCCTGGAATCTCAACGAAATCTACAACAACGGACCAGCCGA